>JANMWM010000309.1:0-19613 GCA_031394005.1 Sphingomonas sp. | reverse complement strand
TATCTCGCGGATTGCGACCCGGAGCAATGGCGCTTTTGGGGAATGAAAAAGGGGCCGGAGAACTGCTTCCCTGGCCCCGATTTTTCCGTTCGCGTGAAGGTGAGCTACTTATGCGCCCATTATCTCGGACACGTCGACCTTGACGCCCGGACCCATGGTCGAACTGAGCGCGACCTTCTGGAGGTACTTGCCCTTGGCGCCGGTCGGCTTGGCCTTGACGATTGCGTCGACGAAGGCGTCGAAGTTCGCCTTGAGGTCTTCCGCAGCGAAGCTCGCCTTGCCGATGCCGGCATGGATGATTCCGGCCTTTTCGACGCGGAATTCGACCTGGCCCGACTTGGCGTCGGTGACCGCCTTCTTGACGTCCATCGTGACCGTGCCGAGCTTCGGGTTCGGCATCAGGCCCTTGGGCCCGAGGACTTTACCCAAACGCCCGACAACACCCATCATGTCGGGGGTCGCGATAACGCGGTCGAAGTTGATCTTGCCGCCCTGGATGGCTTCCATCAGGTCTTCGGCACCGACCACTTCGGCGCCCGCCGCGGTGGCTTCATCGGCCTTGGCGCCGCGCGCGAACACCGCGACGCGGACGTCCTTGCCGGTGCCCTTGGGCAGGTTGACGACGCCGCGCACCATCTGGTCGGCGTGACGCGGGTCGACGCCGAGATTGATCGCGACTTCGAGCGTCTCGTCGAACTTGGTCGAGGCCATGCTCTTGAGCAGGCCAATGGCGTCATCGACATGATAGAGCTTCATCGGCTCGACCTTGCCGGACTGGGCCTTTTGCTTCTTGCTGATCTTGGTCATGCGCTTAACCCTCCACGACTTGGAGGCCCATCGCGCGAGCGGAGCCTTCGATGATCTTCGTTGCCGCGACAATGTCGTTGGCGTTGAGGTCCTTCATCTTGGCCTCGGCGATTTCAGCGAGCTGCGAGCGCTTGATCGTTCCGGCGCTGATCTTGCCCGGCTCCTTCGAACCCGACTTGAGCTTGGCGGCCTTCTTTAGGAGAAAGCTGGCGGGCGGGGTCTTGGTCGCAAACGAAAAACTGCGATCGGCGAAAACGGTGATTACCGTCGGGATCGGCATGCCCTTTTCCATTTCCTGCGTGGCGGCGTTGAACGCCTTGCAGAATTCCATGATGTTGACGCCGCGCTGGCCAAGCGCCGGGCCGATCGGCGGTGACGGGTTGGCGGCGCCGGCTGGCACCTGGAGCTTGATGTAACCGGTAATCTTCTTTGCCATGTGGCTCACTCTGTAGGGGGGTCGAGCGCGAACGCCGGCCCCGGTTCAAGTTTAGCGGTTCAAGCGGACAGATTAACCCATCCTCCCGCGACATATTTTTCAAGCGATGCTCGAATGCGTGGCCCTTAGCGGACCCAGGCCCGCCAATCAAGCAGGCCCGGACCTCACGTTCGCCCTCACACTTCCTTCTGATTGACGGGCAGGCGGATGACGTAGCAGGCGCCGTCGGGATTGCCGCGTTCGTCCCAAAACGCGCCGCCATGCGCGTCGATGATCGTCTGGCATAGCGGCAGGCTTGGCCCCAATCCGACGTCGGTGGTCGACCAGAACGGCTCGAACAATTCCTCCGGCGATCGGCCGACGAACCCTGGCCCGCTGTCGCCCAGCCGGATCAGCACCGCATCAGGCCGCGCCATCACGTCGATCCGGATCAACCGGGCTTCGCTGCTCGCCATCGCCCGCACCGAATTGCTGTAGAGATTGACCAGCACCTGCTCGATCTGGTTCCGGTCGCAAATCAACGGCGGCAATATGTCGGGACAGACGAAGTCGAATTTCAGCCCGCCCGGCGCCTCGTTGCCAAGATAGTCGGCGATCGTCGCCGAGATCATCTCCTTGAGATCCTCAGGTGTCTTGGTCACTTTTCCGGTGGCGGCGAACTCGCGCATGCTGCGGATGATCCGTCCGGCCTTGAGGCAACTCTCGCTGGCGCTTGCCAGCAACTGCCGCAGCTGGTCCCTGTCCACGGCGGGCGAGCGCTTGATATGCTCGTTCGCGGCAGCGATGTAGTTGGCGGCGGCACCCAGTGGCTGGTTTAACTAATGCGCCAGGGTCAACGCCATTGCGCCCATCGCACTCAACCGCGACACCTGTAGTAGATTGTTCTGAGCAAGGCGCGCCTCCTGCTCGGCGAACTTGCGTGCACTGATGTCGGTGAACAGGATCGCGCACTGGGTCGGCGAGTAGCGATAGGCGCTGATTTCAAAGGTTCGACCGATGCTCCCGTCGTGCACCTCAAACTTGCGCGGATTGCCGGTGGCGACGACGTCAGCATAGATTTTAGCCCGTTCGAGCCTGTTCTCCGCTGCGACCGTGATGGCCGGCCTCCCAATCACTTGGTCGGTCGGAAGCCCGGTATGCGCTTCCCATTGGCGGTTGACCTTCACCACGATGGCGTCGACCGCTTCGCCAGAGTGGTCGCGTTCGAACTCAATGACGGCGAAACCCTCCTGCATCTCGTCGAACAGGTTGCGCCAATTGCGCTTGGCCTTGCGCAGGCGTTCCTCCGCCGCGACCTGCGCGCTGATGTCGACGTCGGTACCGATCCAGCGGATGACGTCAGGAAGGGGCGATAGCTTCCGTCTTTGCTCTTAAGCGGAAAGGTCAGTTCAACCGCCTTTCCGGCGGCGATCGCCTTGGTCCAGATTTCCGTGACGCGCTCGAGTTCGTCGGGGTGGTGGACCGCGCTCCAGCGCCATCCCTCCATCTGCTCTGGCGAAGTCGTGCCAGGCGTATACCAGAAAATATAGCCGTCGGCGTAGGCCACCCAGGCCGGATTGGGCAGGTCGTCGGCCAGCGCCGCCAACTCATGCCCCGCGACCCGCAGCGCGCGCTTTTCCGGCGTGATCATGGCTCGAGACTAGGCGAGCGCCCGGGGTCGCACCATCCCTACCCCGAATTGCGCAGCGCGGTGGCTATGGCGTTGATCGACAGCTGGATACCCTCGCTGATGCGGGGATCGCGCTCGCCCGCGCGGTGGCGCTTGATGAGCTCGATCTGGAGCAGGTTGAGTGGCTCGATGTAGGGCAGGCGGAGGCGGATCGAGGCGTCGAGCGCGGGGCTGTTCTCGAGCAGACGTGACTGGCCGGTGACGGTGAGCAAAGCGTCGTGGGTGCGCTGCCAGCCGTCGCGGATCTGTCCGAAGATCGCGGTGCGCGCGGCTTCGTCGGTGACCAGCGCGGCGTAACGCGCGGCGATCGCCATGTCCGATTTCGCAAGCACCATTTCGAGATTGGCAAGCGTGGTGCGGAAGAACGGCCACTCGGCATACATTTCGCGCAGCAGCGCAGGGTCGCCCGCTGCCAACCCGTCACCCGCGCCATACCAGCCGGGCAGCATGACCCGCGCCTGTGCCCAGCTGAACACCCACGGGATCGCGCGCAGATCCTCGATGCGGTCTGATTTCGTCCGGCTGGCCGGGCGCGAGCCGATCTTCAAGTCGGCGATCTCAGCGATCGGGGTCATCTCGCGGAAGAAGGTGCGGAAGCCCTCGGTTTCGTAGACGAGTGCGCGATAGGCGGCGAAGGCAGCGGCCGACATCTCGCCGAGCGCTTTCGAGTAGCGCGCGCGATTGTCGAGCGCGCGCGGCTTGAGGCTGGCGAGGATGGTCGCCGAGGCCATCGCCTCCAAGTTGCTCCCCGCGCTCTCGGGCGTGCCATATTTCGCGCCGATGACTTCGCCCTGCTCGGTGATGCGGATGCGTCCCTGGACCGTTCCCGCCGCCTGCGCGCGGATGGCAGCGAAGGCCGACCCGCCGCCACGCCCGACTGCCCCGCCGCGACCGTGGAACATCTGCATCGCGATGCCCGCACCGGTGAAGGTTTCGGCCAGTTGCTGGCTTGCCTGGTGAAGGCTCCACACCGACGTCAGATAACCGCCGTCCTTGTTTGAATCCGAATAGCCGACCATCACCTCCTGATAGCCGCGCGCCGACCCCAGGGCCGCGACTTCGGGCAGGGCAAGCCATTCGGCCATGATGCCCGGCGCGCGCTCCAGGTCGCCGATCGTCTCGAACAGTGGCACCGCCATCACGCTCGCGTGGGGCGGCGATCCGGGGCGGTAAAGCCCGGCTTCCTTGAGCAGCAGATGGACCTCGAGCAGGTCCGAAATGCTCTGCGCCATCGAAATGACATAGGTCGTGATCGCCGCCGTACCGAAGCGCGCCTGCGCCTCGGCGGCGGCAGTCACTATGGCGAGTTCGCTAGCCGTCTCGGTGGAATAGGTCTCATAGGGGCTCGCCAGCAGTCGCGGTTCGGCGAGCAGCCGCCGCAGCAGCGCCGCGCGCTCGGGCTCGCCCAGCGCCAGATAGTCGGGCTCGACCCCCGCCACGCGCAGCAGCTCGGCAACGACCCGCTCATGGACCGCGCTGTTCTGGCGCATGTCGAGCGTCGCCAGGTGGAAGCCGAAAGTGTCGACCGCGCGCATCAGCCGTCCGAGTGCGCCCCCTTCCGCAAGTAATCCCTTACCCTGGCTGCCGAGTGCCGCCGCGACGACAGCAAGATCGGCGCGAAACGCCGCGGCGTCGCGATAAGGCTCGGCAGCGACCCGCGCGGGCCGGGCCGGCGCGCGCCCGATCAGTGCCTCGAACGTGGCCGCGAGCCGCGCATAAACTCCGGTCAGCGCCCGCCGGTAAGGCTCGTCGCTGCGCGTCGCGCCGGTGTCGCCAGAGTGGTTGGCCAGCGTCTCGAGCGCCGGCGTGACTGCCGCAAGCTCGCTCGAGATCGACAGTTCGGCGCCAAGCTCGTGAACCGCGGCGAGGTAATGGTCGATCGCCGTCTCCGCGCCGCGGGCGAGGGCGAACCGCAGCGAGTCCGCGACCACGAACGGATTGCCGTCGCGGTCGCCGCCGATCCAGCTGCCGACCTTGAGGAAGCTCGGCGGCCGCTCGCCCAGCACGCGTTCCCACCGCGCATAGAGCGCCGGAAGGACGGGCAGGAATACCTCGCGCATCGTCGCCAGCGCGCTTTCGACCTCGTCGGCGACGTATAGTTTCTCGCGCCGCAGCGGCCTCGTTTCCCACAGCAGCGCGATCTGGCGCAGCAGCGCCTCCTCGACCGGATCGCCGTCGCTCGTCTCCGCCGCCCCGGCATCGCGCAGCCGCATCAGTTCGGCGATGCGGTTGCGGTGGTCGAGCATCGACTTGCGCCGCACCTCGGTCGGGTGCGCGGTCAGAACCGGGACGATCAGGGCACGCTCGAGCAGTGCCATGACGCGCCCTTTGTCGATCCCTTCGCCGGCCAGCACGGCGCAGGCCTCGGCCACGGTTGCGCCGGTCTCGGCAGCCACCCCCTGGCGATCCTCGGCGAGGTTGGCGAGCATCGAAAACAGCATGAAACCGCGAACGAAGGCCAATGTTTCGTCGAGGCTGAGCGCGTCGAGACCCGGGTCGATCTCCTCTCGATCGACCACGCCGCGATGTCGGTCGACCGACGCCGAGCGGATATATTCGATCCGCCGGAACAGCGCCTCGCCGCCAAACCGCCGGATGACGTCGCCGAGCAGGCGGCCGAGATAGCGGACGTCGGGGTTCTGCTCGATCCCCGGCTTGGTCTGGGTCATCCGCGCGCTCCCTCGCGCCCCGCAATGCGCGAGGCAGGGGAGCGGCGCAAGCGCCACGGCCGCGGCTTCGATAGGGCGTAATGGGAACAGCCGCGCTCCTCGCTCGTATTGCTCGCAGCCGAGGAGCGCGCGAAATGGCCGAAACCGTCGATCGAGAGCCGAACATCGAGGACCGACGGCCGCGCCCATTCGAACATGCCGAACACCGCCACGGGTTCATTTCGGGGCTCCACCTTTTTCTCGGCGGCTTCCCGACGGCCTTCTTCAGCCTCGCGCTGGTCACCGACTATGTCTATTTGCAGTCGGCCGAGCTGCAGTGGCAGTATTTCTCGATCTGGCTGATCACCGCCGCGCTGATCATGGGCGGGCTGGCGGTGCTCGCCGGGATCGTCGATTGGGCGACCGGCGGCGCTCGGGGTCATCAAGGGTTCGGCTGGCACTTCGGGCTGACCATTCTCGCGCTGATCGTCGGGCTGCTTAACGCGTTCGTCCACAGCCGCGACGGCTGGGTCGCGGTGGTGCCGCAAGGCATCCTCCTGTCGCTGCTGACCGTCATTCTGCTGTATGCCGGCGGGATCGCCGCCGCCCTGTTCGACCGATCGCGAACCCATGAAGCGGAGACACGCGCATGAACGCCCGCCTGCTCCTTACCGCCGCGCTCGCCGCGAGCCTTGCCGCGTGCGGCGGCGCTTCGAATTTCGACGACAATAGTCAGGTCGGTCCCGATCCGGTGATCCCGGCGGCGAAGAATTACCTGTTCCCGCCGATGGGCATTTCGCCTGGGATCGGTTGGCAGAAGGGCGAGGCGCCGACGGTCGCCGCTGGACTCCAGGTCAGGCCGCTCGCCACCGGTCTCGCCCATCCCCGGTTCGTCTATACGTTGCCCAACGGCGACATCCTTGCCGTGCAAGGGGATTCACCGGGGACTGAGTCGGTCTTCCGTCCCAAGCAATTCGCCTTCAATTTCGTCCGCAAGGGCGCCGGCAGTGCGCCCGGGTCCAAGCCCGCCAGCCGCATCACCCTCATCCGCGATGCCAATGGCGACGGTATGCCGGAAACGGTGACGACCTTGCTCGACAATCTCTATTCGCCGTTTGGCGTGGCGTGGATCGACAACATCCTTTACGTCGCCAACACCGACGGGGTGGTGATGTACCCGATGCCGCTCGGGACGACCCGAATCACGGGACCGGGCAAGCTGCTGACGCCGCTGCCGGGCCCGCCGATCGATCACCACTGGACTAAGAGCCTGGTGCTGTCGCCCGATGGCCAGCGGCTCTACGCGACGGTCGGCTCCAACTCGAACATCCTCGAGCATGGTCTCGAGGCCGAGAAGGACCGCGCCGCGGTGTGGGAAATCGATCGTGCGACCGGGCACCACCGGCTGTTCGCGACCGGCCTGCGCAACGCTAACAGCCCGCAATTCTACCCCGGCACCAACGACCTTTATGTTGTCGTCAATGAACGCGACGAACTCGGCACGCACCTTGTCCCCGACTACATGACGCGGGTTCAAGACGGCGGCTTCTACGGCTGGCCCTATAGTTACTGGGGGCAGCACGTCGACGAGCGCGTGCCGCCGATGTGGCGTCGTCCCGACCTGGTCGCGAAGGCGATCAAGCCCGACTATGCGCTGGGCAGCCACCCCGCCGCGCTCGGCCTGACATTCTACAATGCCGGCCTGCTTCCCGCCCATTATCGCGGTGGCGCCTTCATCGGCGAGCACGGCAGCTGGAACCGCTACAAGCCCTATGGCTACAAGGTCGTGTTCGTGCCGTTCGCCGACGGACGGCCGAGCGGCAAGGCGGAGGACGTCGTCAGCGGCTTCCTGACCGCCGGGAACAAGCATGCTCACGGTCGTCCGGTCGGGGTCGCGGTCGATCGCACGGGCGCGCTGCTTATCGCGGACGATGTCGGCAACACCATCTGGCGGGTGACCCCCATCACTCAACCGGTCACTGCAGTGGACGGTCTTGCTCCGCAACAGCTGCGCTAGCGAGCGGCGAACCAGATCATGTGAATCGGGCCCTTGCCGTTCTCGCGGGCGCGGACGCGAACCGCGTCGACGGTGAAGCCGGCGCTCGCCAGCTTCCTCGTGAATGGCTCGTCGGGCGCGGCCGACCAGATCGCGAGCACGCCGCCCGGGTTGAGCGCGTCGTGTGCCCGCGCCAGCCCGCGGCCGTTGTATAGGCCGTTGTTGAAGTCACTGCTCAGCCCGTCGGGACCATTGTCGACGTCCAGCAGGATGGCGTCATACGCGCGCTCCTCGATCTCGCGCGCGACGTCGCCGATGCGCAGCGTGACGCGCGGGTCGTCCAGGCAGCCGGCGGTGAACGCCGCCATCGGGCCGCGCGCCCAGTCGATGATTTCGGGTACGATCTCGGCGACGATGATGTCGGCGTCAGGTCCGACGTTGGCGAGCACCGCGCGCAGGGTGAACCCCATGCCATAGCCGCCGACCAACACGCGCGGGGCAGGGGGGTTGCCGAGCCGCTCGAGCGACATCGTCGCCAGAGCGACCTCGGACCCGCTCATCCGGCTGCTCATCAACTCGTTGCGGCCGAGCGTGACCATGTAGTCGGCGCCCCGGCGGTAGAGTGAGAGGGGCGCGCCGCCCGGGACCTCGGCGATCCCGACCAGCTCGCGCGGGATCAACGCCTTCTGGCTTTTCTAGCCGCGTACTTAGCGTCGCGGATCGCCTTCTGCTCCTCGGGCGTCAGCGGTTTGGCAGCGGCAGCCTCGGCCGCTTCGCGCTCGGCCTTCGCTGTTTCCTTGGCGGCCTTGGCCTCGGCCATCTCGGCGCGGCGCGCCTCACGCTTTTCGGCGGCAGCCGCTTCCTTGGCGGCGGCAGCGTCGATCCGTGACTGAACCACCGCCGGATCGGCAGCGGGCCTCGCGCGCAGCTTGTCGAGCGCACGCTGTTTCGCCTCCTGCGCCAGCTTGGCGCGTTCGGCGAAATCGGGAGCCTTGAATCCGGCCATGATCTACTTCGAACGCTCGACTTGCTCGAACTCGAGCTCGACCGGGGTCGCGCGCCCGAAGATCGAGACCGATACCTTGACCCGGCCGCGGTCGAAATCGAGTTCCTCGACGATGCCGTTGAAGCTCGCGAACGGGCCGTCGAGCACTTTGACCGAGTCGCCAATCTCGTAATCGACCTTGATCCTCGCTTTGGGCGCGGCGGCCGCAGCTTCTTCCTTGGTGTTGAGGATTCGCGCCGCTTCGGCTTCGGTGATTGCCTGCGGCTTGCCGTTGGGGCCGAGGAAGCCAGTCACCTTCGGCGTGTTCTTAACGAGGTGATAGACCTGGTCGCTCATGCCTAGCTTCGCCAGCACATAGCCCGGGAAAAATTTGCGGTCCGAGGTCACCTTCTTGCCGCGGCGGACTTCGGTGACCTTTTCAGTCGGGACTTCGACGGCTTCCACTTGTGAGGCGAGGCCAAGGCGGTTGGCTTCGGACAGGATCGAGTCGCGGACCTTGTTCTCGAAGCCCGAGTAGGCGTGGATGATATACCAGCGGGACATAGTTGCGTCGCTCTTTTGTCGGTTACTTGGCCAGAAGGCCGAGGAGGAACTGGACGATCGCGCTGAACATCGCGTCGACGCCGAAGAAGAAGACGGCAAGCACGCTGGTCAGGATCGCGACCATGATCGCGGTAGTGACGGTTTCCTTGCGGGTCGGCCAGACGACCTTGCTGCCCTCTGCGCGGACCTGGCGGAAGAATTCGCCGGGGGAGACTTTGGCCACTTGTGCGTCACTCACCTTCGAGGAGATAGAAAAAAGAGGTCCACGGGGGGGGGTGCCCGCCAGACCTCATTACAAGCGCCTTAGCGCGAAGCGGTGCGCGCTTCAAGCATGCGCGGGCGGCCTGGCAGGGGCAGGGGGACTCGAACCCACGACCCTCGGTTTTGGAGACCGATGCTCTACCAACTGAGCTATACCCCTAGGCCGCCGCTGCCCTACGCGCCCCGAAATAGGGAGGCAAGGGTCAGGCGGCCACGTCGAACGGCTGGATTTCGCCCGACAGATATTGGTTGCGCGCCTTGGTGCGGCTGAGCTTGCCAGAGGAAGTGCGCGGCAGGGTGCGCGGGGGAATCAGCTCGACGACTGGGGAAATGCCGGTGATCGCGCGGACCCGCTCGCGGATGTCGTCGCGCAGCCGGCGGCGGTCGCCCACGTCGCTGGTGCGGCAGTGGGCGAGCACAGCGGGGGGTTACTCGCCCCACGGTCCGGTGATGGCGAAGGCGGCGATGTCGCCCGACTTGAAGCCGGGCAATTGCTCGACCGCCCACTCGATGTCCTGCGGCCAATGGTTGCGGCCATTGATGATGATCATGTCTTTCGCCCGGCCGACGATGAAGATGTAGCCGTTCGAGAGGTAACCCATGTCGCCGGTGTCGAGCCAGCCGTCGGGGGTGAGGCAGGCGGCGGTCGATTCCTCGTCGCGGAAATAGCCGGTCATCACGCTCTTGCCGCGGCAATAGAGTTTGCCGATGCCGCGGTCGGGGAGCAGCGCGCCGCCCTCGTCACGGACTTCGATTTCCATGCCCTCGACAGGCTTCCCGCAATTGACGATCGCGCGATAGCGGCGCGGGCGTTCCTGCGCGGGCGTGCCAACGCCCGACAGCTCGCTTTCCTCGACGAGTTCGAGCCGGATGCCTTCGCCCGGCGGCATCAGCGACACCGCGAGCGTCGCCTCGGCGAGGCCATAGCTCGGGCAGAAGGCGCTGGCCTTGAACCCGGCGTTGGCGAAGCCGTCGACGAATGACTGCATCACGTCGGGGCGGATCATGTCCGCGCCATTGCCGGCAATGCGCCAGCGCGACAGGTCGAAACGGTCCTCGACCTTGGTGATCGACGACAGGCGCCGCGCGCAAATGTCATAGCCGAAAGTCGGCGAATAGCTCATCGTCGTCCCCGGGTTACGGCTGACGAGGTCGAGCCAGGCGAGCGGGCGACGAGCGAAATCCTCCGTCCTCAGATAATCGACCGACATCTGGTTGGCGAGCGGCGAGAGCATGCAGCCGACGAGGCCCATATCGTGATACCACGGGAGCCACGAAATCACCCGATCGCTGTCCTGCATGAGAAGCCCGACACCGTGCCCACGCAAATTGTCGAGCAGCGCGCGGTGGGTAACAGAGACTCCGTGCGGGAAGCGCGTCGATCCACTCGAATATTGGAGGTAGGCGATCTCGTCGGGGTCGGCGGCGGGGAGGGTGGTGCCATCGGCGGGGACGATATCGACGAGATATTCCCAAGCGCGCGCCTCGAACGACAGGGCGATCGATGCCTGGCTTGCGAACTCGGCCAATTCGGCGGGGAAGAGAAACAATTTCGGGTCGCTGCTCGTCAGCATGACCTTGAGTTGCTCGACATAGGCCTCGCGCCCGCCGAAGCTGGTCGGAAGGGGTAGCGGGACGGGCCATAGCCCAGCATAGACCGCCCCGAAGAAGCAGGCGGCGAATTCGGGACCGGTCTCGGCGACGAGCGCGAGTCGGTCGCCTTTCACGAGGCCGAGGGCGACAAAGCGGCGGGCGGCGAGCAATGCGTCACGGCGCAGCTCGGAATAAGGATAGGCTTGGACAAGCGTCCCGCGCGCATCGTGGAAATTCATTCCCCGGTGCCCTTGCGCGGCATAGTCGAGCGCGTCCTGAAGCGTGGCGAAGTCGGAGATCCGTCGCAGGTGCGCGTCGAGGGTCGGCGTGGCGCCCGGCGGGGTAAGATCGTTGCTTTGGGTCACATGCATTCCTGCCTGGGAGATAGGAAACCGCTCAATTCCTCGGGATGGTGAATGCAAACCTAGTGTGGCACAAACAAGGCGTCATGCCGCCGGTTTCACGTCAACAGGCCGGTCGCCGGCCGCGCCCGCCCCTCGATTCGGCGCACCTCGACGAGCTGGCCCTGTCCTATGTCGGGCGCTTTGCGACCTCGCGCGGCAAGCTGGTCGACTATCTCCGCCGCAAGCTGCGCGAGCGCGGTTGGGAACAGGACGCCGAGCCCGATCTCGCGGCGATCGCCGAGCGGCTAGCGGAAAACGGCTATATCGACGACGCCGCCTTTGCGCTGTCGAAGGCCCGCGCCCTGGGGGGGCGCGGCTATGGCGCGGCGCGGGTTCGTCAGTCTCTCCATGCCGCGCACATCGGTGAAGCAGACCGCGAGGGCGCGCTCGACCTCGCCGACGATGACCGCGTCGAGGCCGCGCTGAAGCTCGCCAAACGCCGCCGCATCGGGCCTTTCGCAACTGGGAAACTAGATCCCGTCGCGCGTCAAAAGGCGATCGGTGCCATGCTTCGTGCCGGTCATCCAGTGGCGCTGTCCCGCGCCATCGTCGGCCTGTCGCCGGGACAGAGTATAGACCACAGCTGGCTCGTTGAGTTGCGCTAGATTAAACTTTATGCCGGTTTCCTGAAATAGCGCATTGGGCTATGCTTTCGGGTGCGGAACGAGTTGGACGATAGGGCGTGTTGATTCGATGACGGACGATCCCAGTAACGATGGCGTCGAAGGACAGCATGCCGACACGGTCATCCGGGGCCGCGTCAAATGGTTCGACGCGACTCGCGGCTTTGGATTCCTCATCAGCGACCAGGTCGAAGGCGATGTCCTGATCCACTTCAGCGTATTGAAGGACCACGGTCGCCGCTCGCTGCCCGAGGGCGCGACCATCGATTGCCTCTGCTCCGAGCAGAAGCGCGGGATGCAAGTCACGAAAATCATCGACATCGACCTCTCGACGGCCTTGCCCTCGTTGCCGCGGAGCGCCATTCCCTCGGCTGACCGGGCCGACCGCGAAGCACTTTCCGATGTCGCCGGTCCGTTCGTCCTGGTGGAGGTCAAGTGGTTCAATCGCGTCAAGGGTTTCGGTTTCCTGGTCGAGCCGGAGGGCAGCCCGGGGGATATATTCGTGCACATGGAGACGGTGCGGCGGGCGGGGATCGTCGATCTCCAGCCGCTCGACCGGCTCGAGGCGCGAGTCGCGGACGGGGACAAGGGCCGCACCGCGGTGGAGCTTCGCAGCCCGGACTGATCGTGTCGATCGTGCTTGGTTGTGCTCTCGCGCTTGCCGCCTGCCAGCCGTCGGCCTCTCTCGCCAGCCCCATGATCGCCGCAGAGTCGGGCCTTTCGCAGGTCCGGCTGACGGTCAGCGGGCATGGCAGGATCCGTCGCTTCATCGTCGAGATCGCCAAGACCGGGGAGGAACAGGAGCGCGGACTGATGTACCGCCAGAGCCTCGCGCCCGACCGCGGGATGATCTTCCCCTTCGCCAAGCCGGTGCGGGCGACCTTCTGGATGAAGGACACGCTGATCCCGCTCGACCTGATCTTCATCCGCGCCGACGGCACGATCGCCAACATCGCCGCGAACGCCCGGCCGATGGATCTATCGATCATCCCGTCCGACGGCGCCGTGAGCACGGTGTTCGAGATCGCCGGTGGGCGAGCGGCCGAACTGCGCATCCGTGCCGGCGACCGGGTGCGCTGGCCGCACTAGCGTTAAGTTGCGCCCACGCGCGGAACACGGCAAAGGCTCGGCCATGGGACTGATCCGCAATTTCTTTCGCGCGACCTGGTGGAACGGGGCGACCTTCGGCACCGCTTTCTTTTCGCACCGCCACGGCTCGGCGGTCGGCAAGGACGAGGCCGGTAACCAGTATTTCCAGCACCGCAAGGACCCGCGCCGCCGCTGGGTGATGTACGACGGAAACAACGACGGCAGCCGCGTTCCGCCGGGCTGGCAGGCGTGGCTGAAAGGCACGATCGACCAGCTGCCCGACGACGAGCTGCCACCGCGCCGCCCGTTCGAGCAGCCGCCGCTAGCCAATGCCACCGGCACCTTCGCCGCGTACAAGCCCGGCGGTTCTCTCGGCGGGCAGGGCGTGCGCCCCGCCGCGACCGGCGATTACCAGGCCTGGATCCCGGAATAACCGTGCGCCGCGCCGGCCTGACGATCGCCGCTGCCGCGGTGCTGCTCGCGGGCTGCAACCGCGCGGCCTCGCCCGACGAGCGCGGCACGATGGTCGATGCCCGCAAGGGCGCGGTGCTGCAGCATGTCGGCGAGACCCCGATGGCCGAGCGGGTCGCGGTGATCGGCCTGCTCAACAAGCGCAACGGCATCGTCCGCAACCTGACGATGATGCCCGGCCAGGCGCTGCGCATCCGCGACGTGATCGTCCGCCTGCGTGCGTGCGAGACGACCGCGCCGTGGGAAAGCCCGCCGCTTACCGGCGCTTTCATCCAGCTCGACGTCGAGCAACCAGCCCAGAGCTGGCGACGCGTGTTCTCGGGCTGGCTTTACAAGGAATCGCCGTCGCTGAACGTCGTCGAACATCCGGTCTATGACGTGTGGCCCAAGAGCTGCACGATGAGCTGGCCAGGCGCGCCCGGCGAGGTTGCTGCGACCCCGTCGAAGTCCGCCGAGCCCGCGGCGAGCATGCGATCGAGCGCAAAGAAATCGGCTAGGGGTTCGCCCGACAAGCCGTCGGCCGCCACCGAGCCGCCGCCAACGGTCTCGCCCCCAGCGGCCGAGCCGAGCGCCGAGCCGAGCAACCGAACGTAACGCTCTCGCGCGACCGTCACGGCGCCGAATGAGGCGAGGTGGGCGGTCATGAACTGGCAGTCGAGCAGCGTGAAACCGCCGACCTTCAACCGCGCGACGAGCCACGCAAGCGCCACCTTCGACGCGTCGGTCATCGAGCTGAACATGCTCTCGCCGAAAAAGGCGCGGCCCAGCTTCACCCCGTACAAGCCGCCGACGAGCGTGCCCTCGTGCCATGCCTCGACCGAATGGGCGTGACCGGTCGCATGGAGCCCGAACGTCGCGCGCTCGATCGGTTCGTTGATCCACGTCTCATCCCGCGCTGCACAGTGCGCCAATACTTCGGCGAAAGCGGTATCGACGGTGACCTCGTACCGCCCCGATCGCACCCGCCGCGCGAGGCTGCGCGACAGGCGAAATCGGTCGAGCGGCAGGATCGCGCGGCTGCGCGGTTCGACCCAGAACACGTCGGCGGCATCGCGGCTGTCCGACATCGGGAAGATCCCGGCGGCGTAGCCGCGCAGCAGCAGCCGGGGATCGAGCCCGCTCACGGCAGCTCGCGCACCTTGTCGTTCGGATTATGACGGAAGGTCGCTCTCATATCCCCTCGCTTAGCAACTCTTTCGCGCTTCGTAACGCAATCCGTGCGCGTGCGCCGATCACCGCCCGTTCAGGAAGGATCCGTTAGCGGAACGATCGCGCAAGGGGGCCGTTTCGTTGTGCGTGACATATGCGCCGCGTCGGCGGCTGGGTCCCGCCGCATGGTCCGCACCAACGAACCAAGGGAGTCTATTTATGACCAAGTCGATGATCGCCGCGCTGTTGGTCGGCACCGTCGCCCTGTCGGCGTGCAACACTTATGGAAACAACCGCATGGCGGGTAACGCCGCGACGGGCGCGGCCTATGGCGCCGCCGGCGGCGCAGCGCTCGGCGCGATCATCCCTGGCGTCAGCATCGCCGAGGGCGCACTGGCGGGCGCGGCGATCGGCGGGATTTCCAACGCCGTATGGGCTGACCGCAACAATGATGGCTATGTCGATGGCTATGTCCAGAACGGCCAATATTATAGTGGCACGCCGCAGGGCTATGACCCGACCCTTCGCCGCGTGGCGACGGGCGCGATCGGCGGCGCGGCACTTGGCGCGATCGCGGGCGCGGTCATCCCCGGCGTGAGCGTCCCGACCGGGGCCGCGATTGGCGCCGCGGTCGGCGGAGTTGCCGGGGCGGGGTGGGCCGACTCTAATGGCGCTGGCCGGGCCGACGGCGATGGCCAAATCGGCCAATATCACCCCGGCGCACCGCAAGGCTACCGGTCCGGCCCGGCCCCCGCGCCGGTCTACAGCGCGCCGATGCCCGCGCGCGGCGAACGCGGCTAAAAGACCAACGAGGCTACGAGGAACGTCGATGACGAGCATGCATCTTCCCGGCCGTGCCATCGCGTCGCGGTCAACGCGTCCGTTCGCCAAGGCGCTTCTTGCCGCGGCGGGGATGCTGCTCGTCGTCAGTCCGGCACAAGTCTCCGCGCGCACTGAGTCGAGCTACCGTCTCGCGCAGGGCGAAGTGGCGGCGTGGCAGGGCTCGACCCAGCGCTCGCTGTGGGCCCAGGGCGGCCAGCTCCGGCCAGAAGCAAGCCAGCTGATCGAGCTCGTCCGTAATCTTCGCCTCGACGGCCTCGACCCCGATGCCTACCGTGTGCGCAACCTCGAGGGTGCGGTCAGGGCGGCATTCGGGGGCAATCCGCGCGATGTCCAGAAGGCGGACTTCATGCTGTCCCAGACACTCGTCGCGATTGCCCGCGACATGCGCGCGGCGCGCTCGAACGAAATGAAATTCGCCGATCCCGCCGCGACCCCCCCGGCGCCGAGTGCGCAACTGCTACTCAATTCCGCCGCGGCCGCGCCGTCGCTGGGCGAGTGGCTCGATCGCATGCCGTGGATGCACCCCGCCTACAGTGCGCTGCGTGGCGCAATGGCCGGTGCGAAGGATGGCCGCGAGGCGCAGCTAATCCGTCTCAACATGGAACGCGCGCGGGTCTTCCCGAGCGCGCTCCAGCCCGGCCGCTACGTGATGGTCGATGCCGCCGCCGCGCGGCTCTACATGGTCGAGAATGGCGTCGTGAAGGACAGCATGCGCGTGGTCGTCGGGCGAGCCGACAATCCGACCCCGATGCTTGCCGGGATGATCCGCTTCGCCATCCTCAACCCCTATTGGAACGCCCCGCCCGATCTCGCCGCGACCCGCCTCGCGCCGCATGTCGTCAGCGAAGGCGTCGGCTACCTCAAGCGCGCGCGCTACGAAGTGCTCAGCGACTGGGGCGACCATGCCAAACGCGTCGATCCCTCGACGATCGACTGGCAGGCGGTAGTCGGTGGCAAGATGCCCGACATCCGTATGCGCCAGTTGCCCGGGCCCGACAACAGCATGGGCAGGATGAAGTTCATGTTCCCCAATGATATGGGGATTTACCTCCACGACACCGACGACAAGAGCCTGTTCGCCGCGCCCGAGCGGCAGAAGAGCGGCGGCTGCATTCGCCTCCAGAACGCGGCCAGGCTCGGCAAGTGGCTTTACGGCAAGCCGCTGACGACGACCTCGAAGTTACCCGAGCAGAAGGTCGCACTGCCCATCCCTGTGCCGGTCTATGTGACCTACCTCACCGCCGCGCCCGAGAATGGCCAGATCGCCTTTCGCGACGATTTCTACAATCGCGACGGGCTCGGCGCGCGGCAGACGGCGGCACGCTGACCTTCTAGCGCGCTGCGGTCGGGAAGGCCGGGAGCTTGGCGATGTCGCGCGGCTCGTGCTGAATGATCACCTTCGCGTTGTAGTGCGTTGCCAGACGCTCGAAGCGGTCGATCGAGGCGAGCGTTTCGGCGCGGCTCGTGTTGAACGGCGGAACCCCCTTCAGTGTCCGCGCCTCGCTCGCGTGATAGAGGTCGCCGCTCAGCAGGATGTTGCCCGAGGCGAGCTTGACCAGCAGCGCCATATGGTCGGGCGTGTGTCCCGGCATGTTGAGCGCGACGACCTTGCCGTCGCCGAACACGTCGATGTCGCCGCCATGCTCGAGCTGGACTTTCGCGCCGGCCGCGCGCCACGGTCTGAATGGATCCTTCGGCCCGGCGGTCTGCTCGAAATCGGTCTTTCCGATCAGCAGCTCGGCGGTCGGGAAGTCGGCGGCTTGGCCAACATGGTCGCCGTGCATATGGCTGATCCCGACGATATTAATGTCGGTGGGCTTGAGGCCGAGCACGGCGAGTTGCTCGGAGATCGTCTTGTCGACGCTCGCCACGATCGCGCCCATGTCCATCGGCTTGCCCTTGAGCGCGGCGGGGAAGCCAGTGTCCCACAGCAAATAATGCCCCATGTGGCGGACGAGGTAGCAGCTGTCGGTGATCCGCCGCGGCCCGGACGGATATTCCAGCGTGTCGGAGAAAAAAGCGTTGAAATCCTTGATCATTGCCGAACCGCAGTCGAGCCGGGTGAGCTCGACCGATGGGCGGTCGGCCGCAACGGCGGGGACAGCGACGGCGGCGAGTAGCGCGGCGATCAGGGTCTTCATGGTCAGGCTCCTTGAGGTTGGCGAAAGTCGGCGATGATCGATCCAGCGGCAACGAGCTCGGCCTCGTGGCTCGCCTCGCGCCACGGTTCGGCGAGGGCGGCGGCTTCCCACTCGACCATCGGCTCGAGCGCGAGCATGCGCTCGACCCAAGCCGTTCCGAGCGGCCCGACCGCAATCCCGAAGGTGCGGATGCGAAACACCACCGGGGCGAAGAAGGCGTCGGCCAGCGTGAAGGCGCGCCCGGCGAGGAACGGTCCTCCGAAGCGCGCCAGGCCCTCCTCGAAAATCTCCGAAATCCGGGCGATATCGCGGGCGAGGGCAGGGGAGTCGGGGCCGCGCCGAACCCGAGCTCCGACATTCATCGTGCAGTTGCCCCGCAGCGCCGAGAAGCCCGAATGCATTTCCGCGGCGACGCATTGAACCCAAGCGCGCGCGTCGGGGTCGGTCGGAAGAACCCCGTCGAACCGTTCAGCGAGATAGAACGCGATCGCCAAACTGTCCCAGATGCGCCGCTCGCCATCGACCAGCAGCGGCACTTTCGCGTTTGGGCTGAACGTACGAAAATCGTCGTGATTGTCAGGCTCGGCGAACGAGACGAATTCATCCTCGAAGGGCAAGTCGAGCATCTTCATCAATACCCACAGACGCAGCGACCAGCTCGAGTAGTTGCGGTTGCCAGTGATCAGTCTCAAGGCCGCCTCACCCTTCGTAATGCGCCGTGGTTTTCGACCGGACTTCCTCCGCCGTGACCCCCGGCGCGCATTCGATCAGCCGGAACGCCGCGGCGTGGCTCGACCGCTCGAACACGGCCAGGTCGGTGACGATCATGTCGACGACATTCCGCCCGGTCAGCGGCAGGCTGCACGACGGGATGAACTTGGGGCTGCCGTCCTTCGCCGTATGCTCCATCACGACGATGATCCGCTTGACCCCGGCGACGAGGTCCATCGCCCCACCCATGCCCTTGATCATCTTGCCCGGGATCATCCAGTTGGCGATGTCGCCTCCCTCGCTGACTTCCATCGCGCCGAGCACGGTAAGATCGATGTGCCCGCCGCGGATCATCGCGAAGCTGTCCGACGAGGAGAAATAGGAAGAGGAGGGCAGCTGGCTGATCGTCTGCTTGCCGGCATTGATCAGGTCGGCGTCGACCTCGTCGGCATAAGGGAAAGGCCCGATTCCGAGCATGCCGTTCTCGCTCTGCAGCGTGACCGTCATGCCCTCGGGAATATTGTTGGCGACCAGCGTCGGAATGCCGATGCCGAGGTTGACGTAATAGCCGTCCTGCAACTCGCGCGCCGCCCGCGTGGCCATCTGGTTGCGGTCCCAACCATTGGCGTGGCCATCATGGACGGTCATGACACGCTCCCCCGTTCGCGCACCGTTCGAAACTCGATCTTCTTGTCGTAGGGCGCGCCGCAGATCAGGCGGTTGACGTAGATCGACGGCAGATGGATGCAGTCCGGATCGAGCCTCCCCGTCAGCACGATTTCTTCGACCTCGGCGACGCAGATACGTCCACAAGTCGCCGCCGGCTGGTTGAAGTTGCGAGCGGTCTTGCGGAAGACGAGGTTGCCCATCTCGTCGGCTTTCCACCCCTTGATGATCGACAGGTCGGCGATGATCCCGCGCTCGAGGATATATTCCTCCCCGTCGAAGACCTTGACCTCCTTGCCTTCCGCGACCTGCGTGCCGACGCCGGTCTTGGTATAAAAACCCGGGATCCCCGCCCCCCCCGCTCGCATGCGCTCGGCGAGCGTGCCCTGCGGACAGAATTCGACCTCGAGCTCGCCGGCGAGATATTGCCGCTCGAATTCCTTGTTCTCGCCGACGTAGGACGAGATCATCTTCTTCACCTGCCGCGTGCGGAGCAGCTTGCCGAGCCCTTCGCCGTCGATCCCGGCATTGTTCGAGGCGATGGTCAGATCCTTGAC
>JANMWM010000236.1:0-1615 GCA_031394005.1 Sphingomonas sp. | reverse complement strand
CCCGGCGTGTTCGACCTGTGGGTCGGGCCGTCGTGCGAAGCAGGGCTCGACGCAAGCTTCACGTTGCTCCCCGGCTGATCGACCGAAGGCTCATGCAAACGCGCTTTACACGGCGCGTCGGGCTGGCTACCCCGCTATTGGGAAAACGATTACCCACCGACCAGATCGCCATCGGCAACGAGGGACGACGCGGCGGCGAAGAGAGGTGACCGAGTGGAACAAGCCGGCGGCCATGATGGGCAGGATCGTGCGGTCGTTGCACCGCAATCCGGCGCCGTGCCTCCGCATCCGGGCCCGTCGCAAAAGCGCAACGTCACGATCAAGGATGTTGCGCGCGAGGCCGAAGTGTCGATCGCCTCGGTCAGCCGCGTGCTCAACAACGTCGGACGAGTCAGCGACGCCACCCGTGCGCGAATCCTGAGCATCGCCGAGCGCTTGCGCTATGTGCCGCACGAAGGCGCGCGCAGCCTCATTCGCAAGCGTTCCGCCACGGTCGGCATGGTCCTGCCCGATCTCCATGGCGAATTCTTCTCTGAGCTGCTGCGCGGCGCCGACAGCGCGGCGCGAGCGCTGGGCATGCATTTGCTGGTATCGACCTCGCACGGCGATCCCGACGAGGCCGCCGCGGCGATTCGCTCGATGCGCGGCCGGGTCGACGGGCTGTTGTTGATGTCACCCCATATCGACGCGAGCTTCGCCGCGCGCCACCTCAGTGGCGACCTGCCGGTGGTGCTCCTCAACGCCCCGCTCGGTGCCGCGCCGCATCTCGTCTCGATCGACGACTACGCCGGGGCGGCCGCGATGGTTCGCCATCTCGCCGCGACCGGATGCACCCGGATTGCGCACATTGCCGGTCCGGTCGGCAACAGCGACGCGGCTGAGCGGCTGCGCGGTTATCGCGACGCGCTCGGCCACACGGCCAATCCCGCGCTGGTCTTCCAGGGCGATTTCAGCGTCGAGGCGGGTCGTGCGGCGGCGCTCGCCTTTGCCGCGATGTCGCCGCGCCCCGACGCGATCTTCGCCGCCAACGATATTATGGCCGCGGGCTGCATGGAGGCGCTCGCCGAACTTGGCATCGCCATTCCCGGCGAGATTGCGATCGGCGGTTTCGACGATGTTCCGTTGGCGCATTTCCTTAGCCCCCCGCTGACCACGATGCGGATCGACGTCGCGCGTTTCGGACGCACCGCGGTCGACCAGCTCGTCGCAGCGATCGCAGGAGCGGACGACGCCACGATCGCCGAGAAGATCAACCCCGTTCTCGTCATCCGCCAGTCGTGCGGCCATGCAGCATTTCACTACAATCAGTCTCGCCAGGGAGTAGACTATTATGAGCACGCCTAACCTTTTGCTTCGCCATGCCGCGCGCACGGCGCTCCTCGCAACGACGCTGCTCGCCGCCGTGCCGGCATTAGCGCAGAATTCGACCTCGACAATCCGTGGCGATGCCCACAGCAATCCCACCGCGACGCCTGGCACGGCGGTAACCGCAGTTAACGTCGACACCAACGAGACCTCCCGCGCCACGGTCGGATCGGGCGGAAACTTCTCGCTCAATGGCCTTCGTCCAGGCACCTACGACATCCGCATCGGCACCGGCGCCGCGCAGCGGGTC
>JANMWM010000178.1:0-33970 GCA_031394005.1 Sphingomonas sp. | reverse complement strand
CTCGAGCCACAGCTTGCCGGTGGTCGAGGAATAGCTTGGGGTCATGCTCTGCTCGAACCCGCCATACGCATAGAGCAAGGTCGGATTGTTGCCGGTGAGCGGCATGTCGCGGCGGTGGACGAGGAAATAGGGGATTTTGGTCCCGTCGCTCGACACTGCCTCATGCTGCTCGGAGACGAGGTTCGAAGTGTCGAATTTTTCTCCCTGGCGGCGGATTTCGCGCGTCGCGCCGGTGCCCGCATCGACCAGCCACTGCGACGGGGGAACGAGGAAACTGGTTACCTCGACCAGCGCGCGGTTGTCGTAGCTGGTCGCATCGGCGACTCCGACGCTGCTGTTGTCGGGAAGCTTCAGCACCGAGCGGCTCCAGCCGCCCGTCGTGGTCGGGGTGAATCGAACGAGCCGGCCCCGGACATTGTCGAGCATCGTCGCGATGACACTGTCGCGCGTCACCGCAGCGCTTTCGAGCGCTTCTCGCGATCCGGCAGTGGTGATCAGCGTCGGTCGCAAATGATCGGGGTTGGCGCGCAGCCCGGCAAGATCGAGCGAGACCAGCGAGCCGGCGGGATAGGTCGCGCCCGATCCCGCCGGATGCCAATCTTCCTTGGTCTCGACGATCACCCGGCCAGTAACCATTCCGTGGACCACCGATTTCTCGGGCAGACCAAGGCGGCGAACCCCCTTCGGGCCGATGAGATACGTCTCGTTATGATAGAAATCCTTGCCGCGCACGATCAGCGGCAGGGTGCGTTGCTGGGCGTCTCGAAGCACCGCGGCGGCCGTCGCGACGTCGCTCTTCTGTCCACGGTAGATTTCGGTCGCGGCGTTGAGCGGCTGGCCGCGCTTCAACCGCTTGACGACATAGGCATAACCCGAATTGGTAAGCTGCCCGGGCTCCCACTCGCGAGAGACGAGCAGCGTGTTCTCATTCTCCCACGACACTTCCTGCTTGCCCTTCGGCAGGATGAACCCGCCCGCGACGAACTTGCCAGTGACGAGATCATACTCGCGCACCGTGACCGCGTCCTCGCCGCCGTCCGACAGCTCGATGAGGCAGCGCCGTTCGGCGGGCAGGGCGCAAGACGCGCCTTTCCACACCCAGTTCGCCTTCTCGTCAGCGGCCAGCCGGTCGAGGTCGAGCACCGTTTCCCAATGCGGGGTCACGCTCGAGAAGCTCGCCACGCTCGTGCGCCGCCAGATACCGCGGACATGGGTTTCATCCTGCCAGAAATTATAGACCTTGCCGTTGATGAAACTGCCCGCCGGAAGCCGGTCCTTGGCCTGCGCAAGCGACAATGCCTCGGCGAAATAGGCGGGGTAGCGCGGATCGGCCTCAAGCACCCCGGTAGTCTTGGCATTATGCGCCTCGACCCACGACATGGCGGGCGGCGAGGTGAATTCCTCGAGCCACAGATATGGGTCGTCATTTGCGCCCTGCGCCATCGCCGTCCCTGCTCCGACCGTCATCAAGCCTGCCACCACCATCGCCAGTTTGCGCATCGCCGTCTCCCTTTGGTACAAGGCTCGCGGAAGCGCGGGAGCGGGTCAAGGTACATCCCGCTCGACCCGCCGCCTGTCAGCCGCCGCCATCGAAGCGCCGATAGTCGCCGCCGATGATATCTTTTTACAGGGCGAAGCAATGTGCCACTGCGCCCTTCGCCGAAATCCTCCGAAAATCCCGTAACTTGTCCCGCATGACCTGTGTCAAATCCTCCTTCGCCCTGATATTGCTCGCGAGCGCTGCGCCGGTGCTCGCCGCCAACCGCGCGCCGCCAGTCGGGAACTCGCGCGAGACCAGTGCTGATCCGGCGCCGGTGGGCGAGGTCGTCGTGACCGGCCGCCGACTCGACGCAGCACGGGATTGAATCGCTCCGGCGCTGGGCGCGAGCGATTATTCCTTGCGCCACGCGACGCTCGACAAGCAGCCGGGCGGCGCCAACCTCAGCCTTGCCGCGACCCTGCTTCAGGCGCCCGGCTTGACGCAGGACAGCTATGGGGCGATCCACGTCCGGAACGAGCACGGCAACCTTCAATATCGCCTCAACGGGATCATCGTTCCCGAGAGCATTTCCGGCTTCGTCTCGACCTTCGACCAGCGCATCGCGAGTTCGGTCGACCTCATCACGGGCACGTTGCCCGCCCAACATGGCTATCACACCTCGGGCGTGATCAACGTTAAGACGCAGTCGGGGACGTTCGCCAACGGCGGTGAGGTTGGCATTTATGGCGGCAGTCGCGGCACGATCCAGCCGAGCGCGAGCATCCAGGGCTCGGACGGCGCGCGACGCGGCATTTTCGCGGGGATTACGAAGAAGTTCTAGGGACCCGCGGCGGCCAGCGCTTCCGCGGCGTGGCCGGGAACTTTGACCTTTTGCCAGGCGCGCACGATCTTCCCGTCGCGGATGAGGAAGGTCGCGCGTTCCATTCCCATATATTTGCGACCGTACATCGATTTTTGCACCCAGGTGCCGAAGACGCCGCTGATCGCTCCCTCCTCGTCGCTGGCGAGCGGCACCGCGAGATCGTATTTGGCGATGAACCTGTCGTGCTTGGCCATCGAGTCGCGCGACACGCCGACGACGCGCACGCCGGCCTTGGCGAAGTCGGGGGCGAGGTTGGTGAAGTCTTGAGCCTCGCGCGTGCAGCCCGAAGTGTCGTCCTTGGGATAGAAATAGAGCAAGATCGCGCCCGTCGCGAGGTCGAGAGTCGAGCCGTCGCTTAGCTTCACCGCCATCGCGGGAACTGGGTCGCCTTCGTCGATCATGTCTTCACCTCGTTCCAGAAACTCGCGATCCTGTGCCGCGCCACGCGCTCGGCATCAAGCAGCGTTTGCCAATTCGGCTGTCCGCACGCCTCGGCGACGAGCTGCCGACTGGCGGTCGCGGGCTGACCGCCCTCCGCGACCAGCCTGAGTGTCACGAGCAGGCTCAGGATTAGGTGCATGTCGGCGGCGATGGCCGGGTCAGCCAGCCCCGCCTCGGCGAGCCCGGCAATCGCGACATCGAGATTCGGGTCGAGCCCCCTGCCGTGGATCAGCTGCAGTGTGTGGATCGCAAATTCGAGGTCGACCAGCCCCCCCTCGCCGAGCTTGACGTCGAGCGGCCCCGCAGGCGGCTTGTGGCGCGCCATGTCGAAGCGCATCTGCCGCGCATCGGCGCGGACCTTGGCGGCTTCGCGCGGCGCACTGAGCAGGGTGCGGATCATTGCTGCGAGCCGTTCGCGTGCTGCATCGCTGCCGTAGACTGGGCGGGCGCGGCACAACGCCATATGCTCCCAAGTCCACGCTTCCTCGCGCTGGTAGCGCTCGAACCCGGCCTGGCTGACCGCAAGCATGCCCTCGCTGCCCTGCGGACGGAGGCGGGTGTCGACCTCATAGAGTGGCCCGGCGGCGGTCGAGACGCTCAGCGAGGAGACGATGCGGCTGGCGAGGCGGTTGAAATAATCGGTCGCGGTGAGCGGCTTGGCGCCGTCGCTGGCCGACCCCGCGGGGGCATCGAACAGAAATACAAGATCGAGATCCGAGGCATGGGTCAGCGCCTGCCCGCCGAGCCTTCCCAAGCCCAGAATTAAAAGCTCGCTGCCGTCGATCCAGCCATGGGTGCGGGCGAAATCGGCATGGGTGGCGTCGGCCAGCGCCCCGATCGTCCCTTCGGCGAGGTCGCTATCGCCGCGCGCGATGGCGAGCGGGTCGCGGTGCGCGGTGACGAGCTGGACGCCATAGGCGAAGCGGCGCTCGTTGACCGTGCGCCGCGTGATCTCGAGCGCGCGGTCGAGCGGTTCAGCGGCGATGGCGCGCTTGAGGTCGGCGCGGACCTCGTTGGGGCTGGCGGGTTCGGCGAAGCTCGAATCGTCGACCAACCCGTCGAGCAGGTCCGGCCGCCGAGCAAGCTGATCGGCGAGCAGCGGCGCGTGGCTGAGTAGTTGGGCGAGCAGCCGGGCGAGCGCCGGCCGCGCCTCGAGCAGGCGAAACAGGTTAACCCCGCTCGGCACGCGCTCGATCAGATCGGCAAGGCGGTTGAGCGCGTGCGGCGGATCCCCTGCCCCGCCGATCGCTGCCATCAGCGTCGGCAGCATCGCCTCGAACGCGGCGAGCGCGGCGGGCGAGCGGAGGGCGCGCGCTCGGCCGCTGCGCCAGTCGGCGATGCGCTTGGCCGGGGTGGCGACGTCGGCAAAGCCGAGCCGGCCAAGCTCCTCGCCCAACCGTTCGGGGTCGAGCGCCATCTGCTCCCCTGGATCACCGACGAGCGCATCGAACTGCGCACTGACGGCGCCGACGTGGGGCGCGAGGCTGGCGATCAGCGCGGCGGCGTCGGGGAGGCCCGAGAGTCTCGCGACTGCATCTAACGCGGCGGGATCGGCGGGCAGGCGGTGGGTCTGCTGGTCGTCGATCATCTGCACGCGGTGCTCGGCGGTGCGCAGCGCGCGATAGGCGGCGGCGAGCGCAGCGCCGACCTCCGGATGAACCCAGCCGGCGGCTTCCAGCGCAGCGAGTGCATCGAGCGTCGCGGGGGCGCGCAGCGAGGGGTCGCGGCCACCGTGGATGAGCTGCTGGACCTGGGCGAAGAACTCGGCCTCGCGAATGCCGCCATTGCCGCGCTTGAGGTCAAAGCCGGGACCGAGCGCCTGGCCCTTTTCATAATGGTCGCGGATGCGGATCGAGAGCTGGCGGATCTCGTCGATCGCGCCGAAATCGAGCGCGCGACGCCAGATGAAGGGTTGAATCTCGCGCAGGAAATGGGCCCCAAGGGCGACGTCGCCCGCAGCGGCGCGGGCGCGAATGAAGGCGGCGCGCTCCCACGGCAGCGCCGAACTTTCGTAATGGGCGATGGCAGCGTCGACGGGCAAGGCGATCGGGGTGATTTCCGACGAGGGGCGCAGGCGCAGGTCGACCCGCGCGACATAGCCATCGGCGGTCCGGGCCTGCATCAGCTCAACCACGCGGCGCGCAATACGAACCGCGCTTTCGCCCGGGTCGTCACGCGGGCGGCGGGGCAGGGTCGCGGGGTCGAAAATCAGGATGAGGTCGATATCCGACGAGTAATTAAGCTCGCGGCTGCCGAGCTTGCCGAGCGCCAGCACCGCCATTCCGCGTGGTTCGGCGCCCGGCACACGCTCGATAATCGCCTGTGCGATGGCGGAGTCGAGCGCCATGTCGGCAAAGTCGGAAAGGGCGGCGGTAACCTGCTCGAGCGACGATTCGCCCGCCAGATCGCCCAGCGCGACGGCCAGCGCGAGCGCCCTCCTGCGGCGTCTGAGCAACACTCCGCCTTCGCCTTCAGCGCTCGAAATCGCGTCCGAGATCGCGGCTGCGGCGCCTTGGTCCAGAAAGGTTTTTGTCAATACCGGCAGGGCGTTGACCGCCTCTCGCAAGAACGGCGCAAAGGCCCTTGCACGCTCGATTGCACTCGTCCGATGCTGCATTCGAGACGCCTGCGTCATGACGAAATCGCCTCGCAATCGAGCATTTCGCGAAACCTCCCAGCCACTTGGCCGTTGAACGATCGATGACTTATTCCCGTCACTTTTTCAGGGGCCCGGAGACTGACCAAATGGATCGCCGCATGATCAGGGTCGAATTCCCGCCAGCCCAGGCCGGCGTCGCCGCCGCGCTGCGCCGCGCGTTCCAAGCGCCGCCGGTCGATAGCGACGATGGCGAGGACGATTTTGCGGCGCTCCTGGCCCGGCTCAACTAGACCTTGATCGTTTGAGGTGGAAGCGCATCCGCTTCCGCAGATAGCGCCAAACAGGCTCTAATCCTATGCCTGAACAATCAGGCAGCCGTGTCCGAGGGCGTGTCATGGTTCCGGCTGAGCGCCTCGACCTCGCTCATGATCGTCTGCAGCGCGGTCTTGTTGGGATCGGTGATGTGCTGTCGGCGTGACGGTAGCTTGCCGCCGGTCAGCAGCGCTTCGAGCGCGACGCGACCGCGCGCAACGCGGCTCTTGATCGTGCCGACCGCACATCCGCAGATTTCGGCAGCTTCCTCATAGGCGAAGCCGCCCGCGCCGACTAAAATCAGCGCCTCGCGCTGTGGTTGCGGCAAGTGCAGCAACGCACGCTGCATGTCGCCAAGCTCGATATGCTTGTCCTGGCTCGCCGGAGCGGCAAGAATTTTCGCGGCGGTGATGTCATCCCACTCGCCCTTGAAGCGCGCGCGGCGCATCTGGCTGAGGAACAGGTTGCGAAGGATGATGAACGTCCACGCCCGCATGTTGGTGCCGGCCTGGAACCGTTTGCGCGCCGCCCATGCCTTGAGCAGCGTCTCCTGGACAAGATCGTCGGCAAGGTCGCGGCTGCCCGAGAGCGAGCGGCCGAAGGCGCGCAGGTGCGGGATCACCGCGCCGAGCTGGTCCTTGAATTCGTCGTCGGGCAGCGGCACCGGCTCGGGACGCGGCGGCTCGACATAGTCATCGTCGTCTTCGTCGGTAATCACCTGGGCCCACCCTTGCGCGCACGAAGGCCGGAGCCTCGCGAGCTGTCTGAAACTCGATCGTGCGTTTGTCGAACCTAACGCCTCAACGGTTGATGAACAAGATGAGCGCGAATATCGCGATCACCAGGACCAACCCATAGGTAAGCACATTGCGTGCGACGCCCGGGGTGCTGCCCGCGCGCGCCTCGGTCTTGGTCAGATGTTCCTGATCGTCGGCCATGATGCTGTTTTCCGTCCCGCAAATATATTCGGTTCGGACTAGCAACGAAGCCAGACCGGCCATGTTCCCACGGCCGAGGTGCTTTCGGTCAGGCGGCGGGAACAGTCGCCGCGTCGAAGAACAGGGCCTGGCTGATCGCCGCCTTGACCGTCGATCGCTGGAACGGCTTGGTGATGAGGAAAGTCGGTTCCGGCCGGGTTCCAGTCAGCAACCGCTCGGGGAACGCGGTGATGAAGATCACCGGCACCGAGAATTCGGCGAGAATGTCCTTGACCGCATCGATCCCGCTCGAATCGTCGGCGAGCTGGATGTCGGCGAGAACTAGCCCCGGCGGGTGCTGCCGCGCCTGGGCGACCGCTTCGTCGCGCGTGACGGCAACGCCGGTGACATTGTGGCCAAGGTCGCGGACGATCGTTTCGATATCCATCGCAATGATCGGCTCGTCCTCGATGATCAGCACGTTGGCCAGCGTCTGGCGCTCGATTTCAGCCATTGCCTCGGACACCAGCCCGTCGACGTCGTCAGGGCCCGAGCCAATCAGATAGGCGGTATCGTCAGTCGAAAAGCCCTCGAGGCTGGTCAGCAGCAGCGCCTGGCGCGACAGCGGGGTGATTCGCGACAGGCGCGCGCGCGCAATGCCCTCGGCATTGTTGTAACCGTCGCCGGGTTCATCGCCTTCCTCGATATTGGCGCTCGACCAGATCGCGTGGAATGTGCGGTAGAGGCCGAGCCGCGGATCGACGTCGCGCGGAAAATCTTCGGGGCTGGCGACGATCGCCTCGAGCGCGGCGCGGACGAAGGCGTCGCCATGCGCCTGACTCCCGGTCAGTGCACGGGCATAGCGGCGCAGGAACGGAAGGTGCGGAGCAAGGTCCTGACCAAGCGACATAGACGGGGAAACTCCTGTTTCGGTACAAGCGTCGGTCCTCTTGGGCGCGGGCTCGGGTCGATGCAAGGGCAAGGGCGCATCGGGTGCCATTGCCGGGCGGCGGTATTAACACGGGTTTGCGCAAAAGCATGAGCACCACCGGAACAAAGCCGCGCGGCTTTGGTTTCCCGCTTCGGGATATGTGCATCCGGCAGCCGATTGACGCCCCGCCGGAGCAAACATAGGGGCTACGCAGGTCAGTGCCGAATGCTGCGTTCATGAGTAATAAGTGGCGGAAGGCTTCCTGCCTTGACCGCCCGAGGGGGACGAGAGGTTGAGTGGTAGCGATCAGGGCGAACCGCGGGGCGACAGCGACAAGGGCCGGAAAAACGGCAAGGAAAGCAAGATGGCCGCGAAGAAAAAGCCGTCGAGTCGGCCTGCCGACGTCGGTCGCGCCTTGCGGTCGGTCTATGACGACACACTACGCGAGGATATTCCGCACGACCTCATGGATTTGCTTGGTCGGCTCGGTTAGCTCCACTTTTCCCCTGCGGGACGCGCGCTGATGCGCGGCGCCTTCGCCAGACTGCCTACCGCGGCCAAGATGCTCCTCATCCTGTCGCTCGCGCTGCTGCCGATCGGCATCGCGATGATCTGGACCGCGCAAAGTGGGATCGACCACGCCAATTCACTGCTTGACCAGCGCGCCGAGGAGCAGGACCAGGCGGCGTCGCGGGCGATCGAGAGCCTGATCGCGCGCAATGCGCTCGCTCTGCGTATCGCCGTCAATGCCGCGATCGCGATTCCGGGTGACGGTGATTGCCAGCAAGCGGGTCGCTCGCTCAGCATCGCGCCCGGGGTTTCGCGCAGCTTCTCGATCGAGCGCGCCGACGGCAGCGAGCATTGTGTTACTGCTGATTTTCGCCCCCCCGCTAGCGCGCGCTTTGCCGCGCCCGGTGGAATCGCGCTGTGGCTCGACCCGGCGGGCGGCGCGCTGTTCATTCGAGTCGGGCTAGACGGAGGCATGGCGACCGATCGCCTGCCGTTCAGCGAGCTTGCGGCTGCGGCACGCGATGTCGCCCCGGGGATTATCTCGCTGGAACTCGACGACGGAGTCAATGCGGCGCCCGTGATCGGCAATCGCCCCGTGGTCCCCCACGGCAATCGCGCCAGCACGCATCGCGTCGCCGGAGGCCAGCTGGCGATCAGGGTTTCGGTCCCCACTGAACGACTGTCGACCGGTGAATGGCTGCTTCTGCTCCTGCCGATGATGATGTGGGTGATTGCCGCGTTAGTGAGTTGGTGGCTGGTGTCGCGGCTGCTGATCCGCCCACTTCGCCGACTTGAGCGCGCGGTCGCGACCTATGACCCGTTGGCGGGCGGTTTCGCCCTGCCGCGCGGGATCGGTCCGGCGGTCGAGATCGAGAGCCTGGGCACCGCCTTCGCGCGATCTGTCGAGCGGATCGAGAATAGTGAACGCGAGATGGGCGAGGCGCTCGAAGGCCAGCGCCGGCTGGTCCGCGAGGTCCACCACCGCGTAAAGAACAATCTGCAGGTAGTTGCCTCGCTGCTCAGCATCCATGGCCGCAACGTCACCGCGCCCGAGGGCCGCTCGGCCTATGCCGCGATCGCCCGGCGGGTCGATGCGCTCGCTGTCGTCCACCGCAACCATTTTGCGGAAGTCGAGGCCAATCGCGGGATCGCGCTGCGGCCGCTGTTCACCGAACTGTCAGCGGGTCTGCGCAGCTCGGCCCCCGAGGAGGCCCGGCGAACCGCAATCCTGCTCGATGTCGACAGCGTCGCGACGACGCAGGACGTCGCGGTCGCCGCGGCCTTTCTCGTCACCGAAATTGTCGAGTTCGCGATGTTCCGCCAGCCTGCCTCGCCGATCGAGATCGAACTTCGTCGGACGAGCGATTTGACCGCCCGCCTGACGATCGAGAGCGCGGTGCTGACCGAGCCCGACAGCGAGGACAAGGAAAAAGTCCAGTTCGAGCGGGTAATCACCGGTTTGTCGCGTCAGTTGCGGTCTTCGCTCGAGCTTCGTCTCGGCCGGATGAGCGTCGAATTACCGATTTTCCCGGGTTGATCGACCGGACCGTTAAACCGCTGCTGAAATTTTTGCGGCCGCGTGATTTTTTCGAAATAGCACGGAACCGCTTCCGAAGGGCGGGCGTTCTAGAATTTGGATAGCGAACTTTGCCCCCCCGCTCTCGCTATCCGACTACATGGGCCCGAAACCGCCAACCATCCCCCCCCCGGTAGCGTTTTCGGGCCCAAAAATATCCAAGAGCCTGATCGCCAGATCGGGCTCTTTTCTTTTGTCGGCCCGACGGGATCAGGAAGCAGGCGTCGCTTCGACCGGGTCGGGTTCGGGAACGGCATTCCGCGCAGCGCGCCAATGGGTGACGCGGATCGCGATGATCGCGAATTCGTACAGCGCGTACAGCGGCACCGCGAGCAGCAGCATCGACACCGCGTCGGGCGGAGTGAGCACCGCCGACACCGCCAGCACGATCACCGCCGCATAGCGCCGCGACTTCGACAATTGCTCGCGCGTCACCAGCCCGGCGCGCTCTAGGATGAGCAGCAGGATCGGCAGCAGGAAGGCGACCCCGAAGCCGAACAGGAAGCGCGTGACGAAGGTCAGATAATTGCCGACCCCGGGCAGCGCCTCCTGCTGAACGCCACCGATATTGCCCTGATAGCTGAGCAGATAATGCAGCGCGAAGGGCATCGTCACGAAATAGGCGAACGCCGCGCCGCCGATAAAGAACAGCGGGGTCATCAGCAGGAACGGCAGGAAGGCGCGCTTCTCCTTGGCGTACATGCCGGGCGCGACGAACCGCCAGATCTGCGTCGCGAGCATCGGAAAGCTGATCATCAGCGCGGCGAAAAAAGCGACCTTCACCTGCGCGAAGAAGGCTTCGAAGATGTCGGTGTAGATGAGCTTGCCCTGTCCCGCGCGAAGCAAGGGCTGGACGAGAAAAGCAAAGATCGGCTTGGCAACGATCAGGCACAGCCCAAACGCCACGACCAGCGTCGCGACGGACCACAGCAGACGGCGGCGAAGCTCGATCAGATGTTCGAGCAGCGGCGCCTCCCTCTCGTCGAGGTCGCGGATCATGGCAGCTGGCGCGGCGGCGGGAGGTGGAGCGGGAGCGAAGGCTCGTCGGGCGGCGGCGGCGCGGCGTCACTCATCGCTGGCGGCGCAGCAGTAGGCGAAGGCTCGGCCAACGGCTCCGGATAAAGCCCGGTCGACGGGAATTGCGCCATGATCCGGGCATTCTCGTCGCGCCATTTCTTTTCCATTTCCTCGAGCTCGGCCTCGCGCACGATATTCTCGATCCCGGCCGTGAAGTGGCGCGCATAGCCCCGCGCCCGCCCGACCCAGCGGCCGACCGTCATCATCACCCGCGGCAAATCCTTGGGGCCGATGAAGATCAGCGCCGCAACCGCGACGATCAGCAATTCACTACTGTCGATGCCGAACATCGGCGCGAATTCCTAGCTGGTCGGCTCGCCGGTGGGAGGGACGCCGCGCGCCGGCGAAGGCGGTGAGCTTTCAGACGGCGGGCTGTCGGGCACCATCTCGACCTGGTCGGGATGCGCGGCTGGCGACTTGGGCGGGGCCGGCTCGGGCGGGGGCGTGGTGGCCGGCGGCGGGTTCGCCGCCTGGGGCGGAGGGGTATAGGCCTGAGGCGGAGGGGTATAGGCCTGAGGCGGTGGCGCGTATGTCTGCTGCAACGGCAATTGCGTCTGCGGCAGTGTTGGGATTTGGGGCGGGAGCGCGCGCGGATCTGCCGGACGGTGCGCGGGATCCTCGTCGGCCATGCCAGACTTAAAGCTCTTCAATCCCTTGGCGACGTCACCCATCATGCTGCTGAAACGATTACCGCCGAACAGCAGCAGGACGACAACGCCCAGGATGAGCCAGTGAACGAGGCTGAAACCGCCCATGATATGCACTCCGAATAAAGACCTTGTACGCTGTCTAGTCGTCATCAACGCTTGTTTCCAGCGATCGGGTCAACGCCGCTTCGTCGAGCGGGTCAAGCAGGCCCGCCGCCTTGAGGTCGTCGATCCCCGGCAAGTCGCGCCGCGAGCCAAGTCCGAAGTGGGTCAGAAAGGCCGGAGTCGTCGCATAAAGCAACGGGCGCCCGGGGCTTTCGCGGCGACCCGCAGTGGACACCCACCCGGCCTCCATTAGCACGTCGAGCGTGCCCTTAGAAATCTGCACCCCGCGAATCGCCTCGATTTCGGCGCGGGTGACCGGCTCGTGATAGGCGATGATCGCGAGGCATTCGGTGGCCGCCCGCGACAGGCGGCGGGGCTCCTCGCGCGTGCGGCGGAGCAGATGGGCGAGATCGGGTGGGGTCTGGAAATGCCACCGTCCGCCGCGCTCGACCAGTTCGATGCCGTGGCCGGCGTAGCGCTCGGCAAGGGTCGCCAGCGCCGCCGCGATATCGCCCCCTGCAACGTGGAGTGCGATCTCGTCGGGGGAGAGTGGGTCGCTGGCTGCGAACAACACGGCTTCGACGGCACGGACGAGATCGTCCATCAGCGCGCTGCCCTGACTTCGAGCGGAGCGAACGGCCCGTCCTGGGCAAGCTCGAGTCGCCCTTGCCGTGCCAGCTCGAGCGCCGCAACGAACGATGAGGCCAGTGCGGATTTTGCGTAGGCCAAGTCGAGCGAAGGGGGCACAAACGCCTCGATCCGCGTCCAGTCGACCGCGGTGTCGAGCATCCGCGCGACCCGCTCGATCGCCTCGTCGAGTGCCATCACCGCGCGGTGGGCGACGATGTGCATTGCCGGCTGGGTCCGCGCCTTAACCAGGCCATAGGCGGCGTAAAGTTCGTAGGGCGTCGACTGCCACGTCGAGCTGCGCATCAGTCGCAGGCCTTCGGGTGCGCCGCGCGCGAAGACGTCGCGGCCGATGCGATCGCGACCCATTAGCCGCGCGCCGGCGTTGCGCATCGCGTCCAGTCGCGCCAGCCGCTGCTGCAGCCGCCAGGCGAGCTCCTCTGGACTGGGATCAGCCTCGGGGTCCCTAGGCAGCAGCAGGCAGGATTTGAGATAGGCGAGCCACGCCGCCATGACGAGATAATCGGCCGCGATCTCGAGCCTGAGCGACTCGGCGCTCTCCAGATAGGCCAAATACTGCTCGACCAGCGCGAGGATCGAAATTTCGCGAAGATCTACCTTCTGGCTACGCGCGAGGATCAGCAGCAGGTCTATCGGCCCCTCCCAGCCGTCGAGGCTGAGCGTCAGCGCCTCGTCGCGCCCTGCCCTATTGAAGAATTCCGCGCGATCCACCGGCGGAAGGTTAGCCAAGGATCAGGCCAACGCCAACAACTGGTCGCGCGTGTCGATCGCCTCGGCGAGGCTCATCCCCGCGCCATCAGTGACGCGCGCCGCCATCGCGCGCGCCAACCGCGCCTCCGCCTTGTCCGATAGGCTAGCGACCGCCTGCGCGATGCGGACCGACTCCTCGAACACGCCCGAGCAGTGCAGCGCCACGTCGCAGCCCGCCGAGATGCATGCCGCCGCGCGAATGGCGATGTCGCCGTACAACGCCTCCATGCCGATGTCGTCGCTCATCAGGAAGCCGTCGAAGCCGATCCGTCCCCGGATGATGTGCCGAATGATGGTCGGCGACTGGCTGGCGGGAAACTCGGTGTCCCACGCGCGATAAACGATGTGGCTGGTCATCCCCATGGCTGCATCGGCAAGACGCTCGAACGGTTCGAGATCGATCGCCAATTCCTCATCGCTCGCGTCGACGAACGGCAGCTCCTTATGGCTATCGACCAGCGCGCGGCCGTGGCCGGGGATGTGCTTGACGACCCCGACGACCCCGCCCGAGGCGAGCCCCTCCAATTGCGCGCGGCCGAGGGCGGAGACCTGCATTGGCTCGTTGCCCAGCGCACGGTCGCCGACGATTTCGCTCGCGCCCGGCTGGCGGACGTCGAGCATGGGGAGGCAGTCGACGGTTATCCCGACCTCGACGAGGGTCAAAGCGATCGCGCGAGCATTCCAGCGAGCGGCCTGGATCGCGGATGCCGGGGCGAGCCGGTAGAGCCGGTCGAACGCCTCATTGGCCGGGAAGGCGGGCCATATGGGCGGACGCAGCCGCGCGACGCGACCGCCTTCCTGATCGATCAGAATGGCGAGGTCGTCGCGCCCGTGAAGGTTACGCAGCGAGTCGGTCAGCGCTTTCAGCTGTTCGCGATGCTCGATGTTGCGCCCAAACAGGATGTAGCCCGCGGGATCGGCGTCTCGAAACAGGCGCGCCTCTGCGGCCCCGAGCGTCGGCTCGGCGAGGCTCAGGATCGCGGCGAGCATCAGCCGATGACCACGCAATTCTCGCCCGCGACGCGTAAGCTCTGGCACATCGCCCTGGCGTCGGCGGGCGAAGCCGCCCCGGCGCGCAGCCGATAGAGCTTTGCGCCCGGCACCGGAGCGACGATCTTGCCCATCGCCTCGAGCCCCGGGAAGCGCGCGGTAAGCGCCTTCCACGCAGCTTCGGCCTTGGCACCCGACGAGAAGGCACCGAGCTGGATGACGCTGCCCGATCCACCAGTCGGGGCGGCCCCGGCCGGCGTGGTCGCGGCGGGTGTCTCGACCACCGGCTCGCGGGTCTCGTTCGACGGAAAAGTCTTGGGCTTGGTGTTGGGCTGGGTCTTCGGTTTGGGCTCGGGGCGGGCAACGGGGGCTTCAGTCACCGCATTCATGTCGATCTGGGCATCGGTGTCGGCCCCAGCGCTGGTCGCGAAGGCGGTCTGGCTGTCGCCCGCAACATCGAGCCCGCCCGGATCGGCCGGCTTGATCTTGTAGGGACGCGGGTCGGCCTTGATCAGCTCGGGCGGCCCACTCGTCGGCCCCGTCGTGCGCCGGCCGATAACGAACATCGTCGCCGCGATCAGCAACACGGCCACCCCGACCATCGCCAGCGCAGCAATCATCTTGCTCGCCGACACCCCGCGCGGGCCATCCTCGTCGGGAACTGCCTCGAGCCACGGCAGCCCTTCTTCATCGAACCCGGCGCGGCGGTCGGTCATGCGCTTTCGATCCTTTAGTAAACGACGATGCAGGTCTTCGCCGCGGCGCGCAGCCGCTGGCAAGTGACCTCCGAGTAAGCCTGGCTCGGGGTGATGAATTGTACCCGGTAGAACATTTTCTGCGTACCCTTCGGTTGGAACGGAAGCACTGCCTTGGGCAGCGCCGTGAGCAACCCGCGATACTTGTAGCGGAACCGCTGCGCCGCGGCCTCGGCCTCGCGAGCGCTATGATAGGCGCCCAGCTGCACGACCCGGCCCGACGGCGCAAGCTTGGGTGAGTAAGCGGGTTTCGCCACGGCGACACGCGGGACGTAGCCGCGATGGACGTTGACCTGCGCTTCCTTCACGATCTTGCGCACGGCACGGATCTGATCGGTGCTAAGGTGAAGCCCGCCACCAGGAGGCGCGGGGACGGTGACGACATGTACGACCTTCGTCACCGGGCGCGGCTGTTCGGCGGCGCGCGCGAATGCGGGAGGCGTCTGGCTGACCGGCACGGCGAGAGGCGCTGGCGCGGCTGGATGGGCGACCGGCTGCGCGGGAGGCAGCGACACGGCCACTGGTACCGATGGAGTCTGCGCTTGGTCGCTGCCCCGGCCAAGCACGAATGCCCCAGCCGAAACCATTGCCAGGATCAGCAGCGAGACGAACCAGCGCATTCCCGATCCGCCACCGTGATCCGCGACCGGAGCCGCCGCGGAAGGCGCGGTCGCATCGAGCCACGGCAGCCGTCCCTCGTCGCTGTCGGCCTGCGGGCGCGGCGGAATGCTCGCCATCAACGCATTTCCTCGGCGGCGGCGACTCCCATCAGCGCTAGTCCGCTACGGATGACCTGCGCCACCCCGCGCGCCAATTCAAGCCGCGCGCGCGTCAGATCGGGCTGATTTTCCAGCACGAATCGGCGCGACGGATCGTCGTTGCCGCGATTCCATAGCGAGTGGAAGGCGGCGGCGAGGTCGTTCAGGAAGAAGGCGATGCGGTGCGGCTCGTGCGCCAGCGCCGCCGCCTCGACAATGCGGGGAAATTGCGCCGCGAGCTTCACCAGCCCGAGTTCCTCGGCGTCGAGCGGGGTGAGATCGACGGGACCGTCGGTGGCAAAACCCATCTCCGCCGCCTTGCGCCCGAGCGAGGCAACCCGCGCATGGGCATATTGGACATAGAACACCGGATTATCTTTCGATGCCTCGACCACCTTGGCGATGTCGAAGTCGAGCGGCGCGTCCGCTCGGCGGGTCAGCATCATGAACCGCACGACGTCCTTGCCCACTTCGCGCACGACATCGGCCAAGGTCACGAACTTGCCCGAGCGCTTGGACATCTTGATCGGTTCGCCGGCGCGCAGCAGCTTGACCATCTGGACGATCTTGACGTCGAGATCGACGCGGCCATCGGTCAGCGCGGTCACCGCCGCCTGGATCCGCTTGACCGTGCCGGCATGGTCAGCGCCCCAGATGTTGACGAGATGGTCGGCCTTGTTCGCCTTTTGGAGGTGGTAGGCGGCGTCGGCGCCGAAATAGGTCCAGCTGCCGTCCGACTTCTTCATCGGCCGGTCCTGGTCGTCGCCAAACTGCGACGACCGGAACAGCGTCAGCTCGACCGGCTCCCAATCGTCGGGTGTCTCGCCCTTCGGTGCCTCGAGCACGCCCTGGTAGACGAGGCCCTTTGCCTCGAGCGTCTCCATCGCTCTGGTAACCAGCCCAGCTTCCTGAAGCTCCATTTCCGACGCGAACACGTCGTGGTGGACTCCGAGCAGGGCGAGGTCGGCGCGGATCAGGTCGAGCATCGCCTCGACCGACTTGCGCTTGAACAACTTGAGCCACTTGCTTTCGGACGCGCCGACGTAGCGGTCGCCGAACTCGCTCGCCAGCGCCTGCCCGATCGGGATGAGATAGTCACCCGGATAGAAACCCTCGGGAATCTCGCCAATGTCCTCGCCCAACGCCTCGCGATAGCGCAGGTGCGCCGAGCGGGCGAGCGTGTCGACCTGGCTGCCCGCATCGTTGACATAATATTCGCGCGTGACATCGAACCCCGCCGCCTCAAGCAGGCTCGCCAGCGCATCGCCGACCACCGCGCCGCGGCAATGGCCCATGTGCATCGGACCGGTCGGGTTGGTCGAGACATATTCGACGTTGACCCGCTCGCCTTTGCCGACGCTCGAACGGCCATAGGCATCGCCCGCGGCGATAATCGCGGCGAGTTCGTCGCGCCATGCCTGGTCGGTGAGGCGGATGTTGATGAAGCCGGGGCCGGCAACTTCGACCGCGGTGACCCTTGGCATCGCTTCAATCTTCGGCGCGATCAGCGCGGCGAGGGCTCGGGGATTTGTCCCGGCAGGCTTAGCCAGCACCATAGCGGCGTTGGTGGCGAGGTCGCCGTGGCTCGCGTCGCGCGGGGGCTCGACCGCGACGTGTCTGCGGTCGAGACCGGCGGGAAGCGCGCCCTCAGCCTCGAGCGCGGCGAGCGCTTCGTCGAGCAAGTGCGAATAGCGAGCATAGAGGGACAAGGTCAGTCACCGGGTCAAGTGCGAGAAGCGGTCCCTCTAGCGCGCCGATCGCGGCTCGTCACCGGGGGTGCGAGTCACGCTGGGAGTGCGGCCTCGACCGATTCCGTCCGCCGATGGGCGGAGCGCGGCGCTTAAGCCTGTCCAGTCACGGTAGTCGGTTGTGGTCGCCAGCAGCAGTCCGCCGAAAATGACAGCGGTCTCAGGGATGGTGGCGAGTGCGCGATCGACCAGGACTGGGGGGCGGTCAGGACAACTTACCACGAGGCGGGTGATACCGTGGGCGTGAAAAACCCACGACGAGGTCGTCAGCTGCGAAAAATAACTTCCCCAAAAGCCGAGCAGCGTCAGCGGAAACAGCAGCAGCAACCGGCGATACGCGTGCCGACAAACCATGGATTCTTCCCCCCGGACCAGAATGCTAACTCGCTTTTCGCGAGACGTAAGCGGGAGAATATTCAGCGACTATTCAGCGGCTTGGTCCAAAGCTGCTGCCATAATAAAATAAAAAGGACTCGATCATGTTGCGGAAACTTTTCGTCGCTGGCGCGCTCGCGGTCTCGACCGCGATGACCGCCCCGCCCGCCGCGGCGGCGGGCTATGTGTCGGTCAGCATCGGCAGCGGCTATCCGGGCTACGGCTATTCGAATTACGGCAGCAACTACGGCTACTCGGGCTATGGCTATTCGCCCTACGGCTACAGCTATCCCTCGAACGGTTACGGCTACTCGCCTTACGGATACAGCTCCCCGAGTTACGGCTACGTCGCTCCCGCCTACAGCTATGGCTACGGCACCCCGCGCTACGGAAGTTATGGTTATAATTACGGCTACCGCCGCCACGACCACGGGCGTCACAACGGCTGGCGCCATCACGACCGCGATGGCGATTAAGTAACGGCGCAAGTCGATCGAGGGGAGGGTTCGCGCCCTCCCTTTTTTATGCGATGACGAGCTTTTGCGCGAGCGGTGCGGGGCGCGTTTCGGGGAACAAGCCTGACGCTTTCGCCGGGTCGAGCACGAAATGTTGGCCAAGCGCGCTCGCAACCAGCGCGTCGAGGTCGGCCGTCGGCTTGAGGTCGCGGCCTTCGTAGAGCGCGGCGGGCGACAGGCCGGGCCAGTCGGCGATCACCCGTCCGCCGGCGACCGCGCCGCCCACGAGCATCGCCATCGCGCCGGTGCCGTGGTCGGTGCCGCCGGTGCCGTTGGCCTTCGCCGTCCTCCCAAACTCGGTCGCGACGAGGACCAGCGTGTTCGACCAATCGGACCCAAGCCCCGTGCGGAACGCGGCGATGGTCGCGTCGAGCTGCTTCAGTTGCGCGGCGAGGCGGAAGGTCTGGCCGCTGTGCGTGTCCCAACCATTGGTCTCGATCATCCCGATCCGCGCGCCGCCGGGGCCGCTCATTTGCCGTGCCGCCAGCGCGCCGAGCGCAGCGCTGCCCTTGCCTGACGCGAGATTGCCCGCCTTCTCGCGCGCGGCCAGCGCCTGGTGCCATAACGGCCCGAGCTGGACATCCTTGGCGTAGAGATCGCCGACGCGCAGCATGAGGTCGTCGGCGGCGTCGGGCAGCGCCGAGGGGGCATAACTTTCGACCGGGATCGCGCCGCGAAGCGCGAGCGGGACGGCGGGCGAGAGGGCGATGCCCTTGTCGCCCGGAAGCTGGCCGAGCAGGCGGTTCATCCACCCGTCCTTGAGGCGATAGGCGCCTCCTGCCCCGCTCTCGAGGACATTCTGGCCGTCGAAATGCGAGCGATCACGATAGGGCGAGGCGACAGCGTGGACGAACAGCGCCTGCTTCGCCGCGAACAGCTTCGCACTCTCGGAAAGTGCCGGGTGGAGGGTGAACATCGCATCGAGCTTCGTGCCGGTGGCGGCATCGCGCGCCAGGTCGCCGCGCAGCCCGGCATAAGCGGGGTCGCCGGTGGGCATGAGGATCGCCAGCCCGTCGGCGGCTCCGCGCTGGATGATGAACAGGAAGCGCTTGTCGGTCGCGGCTCGGGCGAATGCGAGACGCGGGTTGGCGAGGAGCGCGGCAGTCCCGGCACTGGTGGCGGCCAGGAAGTTTCTGCGGTCCAACATTTCTATCTCCGCAAGAATTCTGGTGAGACAAGCATCAGTGCGAGCCCGGTTGCCGGGCTTTCGGAACGGGCGATCGCGGTCGCCGTTGCGGGGGTCAGCGAAGCGCCGAGGACTCGCGGCGCGACCGTTCGCGCGTCGAGCCCTTGCCCGGCCCTCAACACCAGGCGCTGCGCCGCCTCGACTCGTCGGACGAGCGCGTCGGGACCGGCCCAAGCGGCGGCGATGTCGTCGAACCCGGCCGGGCTGTCGGGGCGCCACACTGGCTGGCCGAGCTGGGTCAGTAGCGCGGCGGTGGCATCGCCGTCGATCTTCTTCAGACCGACCGCGCGAAGCGAGGCGACGGTCCAGTCCCATGGGTTGCGGAACTTCACATTGGCCGGGTCCCATGCCTCGGACGAGGCAAGCAGCGCACGATAGACTGTCGGCAGGTCGCCACGCGATTTGAGGAACGCCGCCTCGATCCGGGCGACCATCGCAGGCGGCGGATCATCCGCGGCGAAGTGGCGCGCGAGCTTGGTCGCGAGGTGGCGCGCGGTCGCGGGATGGACCGCTAGGTCGGCGAGGATGGCACGACCCTGCTCCTCGCCGCCCGCACGGTAGCGACGGCCGACGATGGTGCGGTCGCCGGGCTCGTGGAGTCCTTCCACGAAGGCGAACTGCCCCGGCTCGCCCTGGGCGAAGCGCGCCGCCGGACCACGCGAGATGCCGGCGACGGTCCAGCCGGTTAGCGCGCGCCCGAATTCGGTAACGTCGGTCTGGGCGTAACCGGTGCGCACTCCGAGCGTGTGCAGCTCGAGGACTTCACGCGCGAGATTTTCGTTGAGCCCCTTCTTGTTGTGGCCTCGTTGGGCCAGCGACGAATTAGGCCCGACCGAGGTCGCCTGGTCGAGGTAGAACAGCATCGCCGGATGCTGCTCGACCGCAACCAGCATGTCCTCGAAGCGGCCCATCAGGTGCGGCCGGATCGCTTCATATTCGAGCAGCCCGGCAAAACCGACGGTCGTCGCCTTGGCTGCCGACACTGCGAAATGGTTCGACCAGAAGTGGGTCAGCCGCTCGGCGAAGGGGGTCGGGGTGGTCAGCGCGCTGTTGATGCGCGCACCGACGAGGGTCGCGTAGACCTCCCGCCCGGCCACACGCGCGGCCATCAGTTCGGGGGTCCTGGGCGCCTTGGCTGGCATCGATGCGGAGGTCATCAGGGCGCTGGCGGGCGAATTGGCCTGAGCCGTGCGCTTGGCCATCGCGCGCTCCTGGAAATAGCCGGCAAGCTCGATAGCAACACTGCGGCTGTCGGGAATTCCCGCGACGTGCGGCTCAAAGCAGGAGAGTTGCTCGCTCGCCCAGCCGCGCGGATCGCCGCCAACCGCCGGACCGTCGCCGCTCGCACCGAGCCCGAAGCGGTTTTCGGCAAAGCTCGTCGATATCATCGATCGCTCCCCTGGTGGAAAACACAAATGTTATGCCGCGACCATGAACCGATCGTGACTAGAAGCGATCGGGCAGCCGGACCGGACCGACCAGTTCCTCGTGGCGGGCGATGGCAAAGCGATCGGTCATGCCGGCGATGAAGTCGCCGATCCCGCGCAGCCGGGCGGTCTCACCGTCGCCACGCTGCCAACCGGGCGGCAACGGCGCGGCACCGGCGCGATAGGCGGCGGCGAGGTCGGCGACGATGCGCTGCGCCTCGATCCGGATCGGGGTCAGCGCGGCGCTGTTGTAAAGACGGGCGTAGAGGAAGCGTTTGAGTTGGCGCTCCTCGGCCTCGACCGCTGGCGAGAAGCCGACCAGCGCGCGGCCACCGGCACGAACGTCGGCGATGCTCGTGACTCCGGCCTCGGCAACGCGGCGGTAAGTTTCCTCGAGCACATCGCCGACCATCGTCCCGATCATGTCGCGGACCAGCGCGCGTTGGCGGCGGTCAAGGCTGAGTCCCGGATGGCGCTCGCCGATCGGGGCCCAGTGTCGCGCGACTATCGGCACCTCGAGCAATTCCTCGAGCACGAGAATTCCCGAGCGCAGCCCATCGTCGATGTCGTGATTGTCATACGCGATGTCGTCGGCGATCGCCGCGACCTGCGCCTCGAGGCTCGGCCAGCTACCGAGCTCCAGACCAAACTCCCCGTCCGCCTCGGCCAGCGCCCATGACGGCGCCACGACCGGGCCGTTGTGCTTGGCGAGCCCTTCGAGCGTCTCCCATGTCAGGTTGAGACCGTCATATTCGGGATAGACTCCCTCGAGGCAGGTCACGAGCCGCAACGTGTGGGCGTTGTGGTCGAACCCCCCGGTATCGGCCAGACTGCGCTGGAGCGCTTCCTCGCCGCCATGACCGAACGGCGGGTGGCCAAGGTCGTGCGCGAGGGCCAGCGCCTCGGTCAGATCCTCGTTGAGCCCGAGCACGCGCGCGATCGTGCGACCGATCTGCGCGACCTCGATCGAGTGGGTCAGGCGGACGCGGAAATGGTCGCCATCGGGAGCGACGAAGACCTGCGTCTTGTGGCGAAGGCGGCGGAATGCGACCGAGTGAACGATGCGGTCGCGGTCGCGTTGGAAGGCGTCACGCGGGCCACGAGGCCCGCTGTCGGGCTCGTGAAAACGACGGCCGCGCGATTGGGAGGGGTGCGCGGCTAGCGGGGCGAGTTTCATGGAGCGGCGAGTTTCCTAACGAGCTGCCCAGTGGGGCTAACCCAGCTAAAGCCCGTGATCTGCGCGTCGGCAAGCTCGTCGACGAAGATTTCGCTGTTCTCGCGGTCCTTGAATGGGCCGATGAGCAATTTCGTCCGCTCGCCGACGGTGCTGACGAACGGCCTAATGCCGGTGAACAGGTCGGGCTTGCGCGCGACGATGCGGGCGAACTGGGTGCCGAGCGCGTTTTCGTCTGGCCCGCTGGCGAGCTGGACCCAGACCCGGCTAGGCGCGGATGCGGAAGCTGCAATGGCGGCGGGCGCGGAGCGCGTGCGGGTGGGTGAAAGGGCGGCGGCCTGAGGCGCAGCAGAAGGACCGACCGGCGGCGCGGTAGGCTGCTTCAGGAGGGCTTCGATCCCGCCGAGCCGATTGCTGTCCCCGGATACAGACGGGGTGACGCTGGCAATCGCTGGCGGGCGTCTAGTGGGGCGGCGTGTGGCTGGCGCGGCGGGCACCGCAACCGAGGCGAAGGGCGATGAGGCAATCCGGCTGGCGCTGGCCAAATCATTGGCGCCGCTCGGCATGATGCCGAGGTGGACGGCGGCTGCCTTTTGCGTGGGCGAGAGGCTGGCGAGGCGCCGGAAGAAGGGGTCGAACCGGCTCGACATTCCGGGCATGGTCGCGTCGAGCATCCGGTCGGCGGAGGTCGTGTCGCCCCCGAGTGCTGCGACGAAGGCGCGGACGCGGACGGTGGCGCTGTCACGGCGTTGTCCAAGCGGGGCGAGGGTCGCCACCGCGCCTGCGCGATTGCCCGAAATGGCCTGACTAAGCGCGAGACGGCGGCGCGCTTCGTCGGGGTCCGGCCCAGCGAGCGCAAGCGTGTAATCCGCCTGTGCCATTGCCTGCTGCCCAAGCAGATCGCGCGCTAGGCCACGGTCGGAGGCGAAGCTCGAAACCGATGCGCCGAGCCTGGCCGCGCGGTCGAATTCGGTTAGCGCGTGGTTCGCCTCGCCCATCGCGACGAGCGCTGCGCCCATCCCTGCCTTGGGCGCCGCGGCGCTCGGCCAGACATCGGCGGCACGGCCGAAAAAACCAATCGCCGCCTCGGCATCGCCGGTCTCGAGCGCGGCGCGCCCGGCCCCGACCAGCGCCTTATAGTCGCGCGGGGATTGCGCCAATATGCGGATATTGCGCGCCAACGCGTCGCCGGAGTTTTCCGCTCCAAGCGGCACCACCGGAAGCGGCGGCGGGCTGCCATCGATATATTGTGCCGCCGCCGGGGCTGCGGCGAGCAGCGCGCACACGCCAAGCGCCGCGCGCGAAACACTGAAGTTCGCCATGATCCTCCCTATGCCGCACTTCAGCTTGCTCCAGCCTTGCTGGAAAGCGGCTCGCGGCAAGGCGTGGCGTCGGGACGGCGAACAGAGACGAAGAAGGGCGGAGGTTGCCCCCCGCCCTTTCGCTTGTTCCGGGTGTCCGCGCCTACTGGTTGTTCTGGCGGTTCAGGAAGCGCGGGATGTCGATCGGCTCGCGGCGGAAGCCGGGGGCGTCGTCCTCGTCGATGTTCGCCTTGGGCGCGCCGCGGGCGATGTTCGACATGCGCTCGAACAGTGTGCCGGTGTCGCGCTTCGGCTCGATTTCATCGACAGGCGGCGCGATCGGCGCGGCTCCGACCGGGCTGGTCAGGATATCATCACTGTCGAGCAGCAACTCGTCGCTCGCTTCGTCGGTGAGGTCGAGCGGCTCCTCGTCGGCGAGCGGTGCTGGGGCGGGCGCGAGCGACGCCATCGCGGCGGGCGCGGCGGCGGGTGCGCGGCTGGTCGGGAAGGTGAACACCTTGCCCGGCTGCGGAGACGCGACGGTATCGACCTCGATCCCGGTGGCAACGACCGAGACGCGAATGCGGCCTTCCATATTATTGTTGAACGCCGAGCCCCAGATGATGTTGGCGTCGGGATCAACCAGTTCCTTGATGTGGCTGGCGGCCTCGTCGACTTCCATCAGGCGCATGTCCTCGCCGCCGGTGATCGAGATGATGACCCCCTTGGCGCCCTTCATCGAGACGCCGTCGAGCAGCGGGTTCGAGATCGCCTTCTCGGCCGCCTCGATTGCACGATTATCGCCCGACGCCTCGCCGGTGCCCATCATCGCCTTGCCCATCTCGCCCATCACCGAGCGAACGTCGGCGAAGTCGAGGTTGATGAGGCCGGGCATGACCATCAGGTCGGTGATCCCGCGCACGCCCTGCTGCAGCACTTCGTCGGCCATTTCGAATGCCTGCTTGAAGGTCGTTTCGGCCGAGGCGAGGCGGAAGAGGTTCTGGTTCGGGATGACGATCAGCGTATCGACATATTTCTGCAGTTCCTCGATCCCGGCGTCAGCCGCGCGACCGCGGCGCGAGCCTTCGAACGCGAACGGCTTGGTCACGACGCCGACGGTCAGGATGCCGCGATCGCGCGCGGCCTTGGCGATGACCGGGGCGGCGCCGGTGCCGGTTCCCCCGCCCATGCCCGCAGCAATGAAGCACATGTGAGCGCCGTCGAGGGCGCGCTCGATGTCCTCGAGCGTCTCTTCGGCGGCCGCGCGACCGATCTCGGGCCGCGACCCGGCACCGAGCCCTTGCGTGATCTTGAGCCCGAGCTGGATTCTGCGGTCTGCCGAGCTGGCGTTGAGCGCCTGCGCGTCGGTGTTGGCGACGAGGAACTCGACCCCCTGCACATCGGACTTGATCATGTTGGCAATGGCGTTGCCACCCGCGCCGCCGACGCCGATGACCGTGATCCGGGGACGAAGCTCGTCGACTTCCGGACGGACGAAATCGATGCTCATAGTATCAACCCCCAAATTGCCAACGCGCTGAACTGTCGGCGTGAATCTTGCACTAACCGACTCCCGGTCCCAAGCGAAAAATGGTCGGAAGTGGAAAAAAGGTGACCGACTGATTCATTATGGCACGTCAGTGAGTCCCGCATGCATCAACTTTGCGGCCGGGACGCATCAGTAGCCCTGTTTAAGCGCACTGATCAGCTTGCCCATGAACCCGCTCGCTGCCTTCTTCTCGCGCATCGGCCCGGCGATGTCGCGAATGTCGCCCGAACCGCTCGCGGCGAGATTGGCCAGCCCGACGAGCGTCGCGAAAGCGGGTCCGCTGTGCGCTTCGGGAAGCCCGGTTATGCTGCGCGGCCGACCGACGCGGACCGCGCGGCCGAGCACGCCCTGCATGTAATCGGCGATGTTCTTGAGTTCCGCCCCGCCGCCGGTCAGCACCACCTGCCGTCCAACCGGGCCGGTGAAGCCGAGCTCCTTGAGCGCCTTCTCGATCTCGCTGGTCAGCGTTTCGATCCGCGCGCGAATTACCGTCATCAGCTGGGCGCGGGTCAGCCGCAGCGGTTCGCCCAGATCGTCGCCGCCGACGGGGCGCGCGTCGATCATCTCGTGATTGTCACGCGGGCTCGTCATCGCCGATCCGTAAAAGGTCTTGAGCCGCTCGGCGTCGCGGCGCTGGATGCCGAAGGCGCAGGCGATGTCCTCGGTGATGTCCTTCGCGCCGAGCGGGATTGAGCGCAGTCCGACGAGCATCCCGCCGGCATGGAGCGAGACGTTGGTGACTTCGGCGCCGAGTTCGACCAGCGCGACGCCGATGTCGCGCTCCTCCTCGGTCAGGCAGGCGAGCCCCGACGCGACCGGCGACGCGATGATCGCGTTGACGCCCAGATGCGCCGAACGGATGACGAAATCGATATTCTTGAGCGGCGCCTCGTCAGCCGCGACGACGTGGATGTCGACCCCGAGCTTCTTGGCGAACAGTCCGACCGGATGCTTGACCCCCTGGTTGTCGTCGATCGTGAACAACGCCGGGTTGGCGTGGAGCACGACCTGGCGCTCGCGCTGGATCGCGCCGCGCCCGGCGACGAGCAATTGCTCGACATCGGCCTGCTCGACCTGGTGCCCGCCAAGCTCGACCTCGACCGTGGCGAGGTCGCTGACGAGTCCACCCGCGCCATAGCTCGCGAAAACGTCGTCGACGCTAACCCCCGCCATGCGCTCGGCAAGTTCGACCGCTTCGCACACCGCGACTTCGCTCGCCTCCATGTCGGTGATGTAGCCGCGCTTGACCCCGCGGCTTTCGCGCATGCCGGTGCCGAGCACGCGCAGGCGTCCGTCGGGATCGCGCGCGACGATCATCGCGCTGACCTTCGACGAGCCGATGTCGAGCGCGGTAAACAAGGGCTGGTCGGTGTTCGCAGTCACGCTCAATCCTTGGTCGATGCAGTGGCCGGGGCCGAAGGGCTGGCAGCGGCATTGGCGGCGGTCACGGCGGGCGCGATCGCTTCGCCCGGCGCGCGCGGCAAGCGGACGGTCATCTTGCCGAGGAGGCGAAGGTCGAACCGCTTCAGCCCGCGGCCGAGCAGCCCCGCAGACTTGTCGAGTTTGGCGAATTTCTCGAGCGCGTCCTTGGCTGCCTGCCCGCCTTCGGGAAGGACGACGGTCTCGCCCGACTGGAACGACAGGTCCCAGCGGCGCTGCCCGACCCAGCTGGCGGCGGCGAGTTGTGGCTTGAGCGTCGGCACGCCCGACAACAGCCGGTCGAGCGAAGTCGCCTGGGCGTTCGCTCCCGGGCCGATCAGCAGCGGCAAGTCGGGCATCTGCGACACCGGCACGCGGTCGAGCACGACCCCGTTTTCGTCGATCAGCGAGAGCTGCTCATGGTCCTGCCACAGCGCGGCGGGCCTGCGCTCGACGACGTCGATTACCAGCCCGTCGGGGAGACGTCGCGACACGCGCGCATCCTTGATCCAGCCATAGCGCAGCAGCCGCTCGCGGATCGCCGACACGTCGACCAGCGCCTCGGCCGGCTTGCCGCCAGCGCTTCCCGCCTCGGCGGCGCGGTGGAGTTCATTGGTGACGACTTCGTCAACCAGGCTGCGCTTCATCTTGTTGAGCCCGACGATCTGGTAGCCGTCGACCGCGAAGCCGGCCCGGCCGAGCCCGTCGCCGATGGCATTTCCGGCCTTGGCGGGAAGGTCGAGCGCGACTGCCGTGACCGCGACAATGGCGACGACGAACAGCCCGAACGCGTAGCTAGCGATCCGGTTCGCGTTCTTCTCGTGTACGGGCAGGTGCGCGGCGATGCGCGTCGACACGCTCTTCGGCGCCACCTTGCGGCCACGTATGGTGGGTCGGCGAACGGCGGCGTTCATGCCTTGGCCCCCGTCAGCGCTTCCTCGACCAACTTCTCAACCAGCTCGCCATAGGAAATGCCGCACTGTTTGGCCTGCTCGGGGACCAGGCTGAGCGGCGTCATTCCCGGTTGGGTGTTGACCTCGAGTAGGAAGATGCCCGCCTCGCCCAGATCGTCGTCCCAGCGGAAGTCCGAGCGCGAAGCGCCCTTGCAGCCGAGCAGCGCGTGGCTTCGCGCCGCTATTTCCATCATCGAAGCGGCGATGTCGGCGGGAACGTCGGCCGGGCAGACATGCTCAGTCACCCCATCAGTATATTTCGCTTCGAAATCATAGAAGTCGTTATGCGGTTTGAGCTCGGTCACGCACAACGGCTTGCCGCCGAGCACCGCGACAGTCAGCTCCTTGCCGCGAACGAATGGCTCGACGAGCAGCGAGGGGAACTCCTGCCACGGCCCCCTGGCCTGCCGGCCAATGGGGTTGCCCATGTTGCCGCCCTCGGTGACGATTGCCACCCCGACCGACGACCCTTCGTTGACGGGTTTCAGCACATAGGGCCGCGGCAGCGGATCGCCTTCGTAGAGGGTCTCGCTGTCGACCACCTTGCCCGCGGGCATACGCACCCCGTGCGGCACCAGCACTGCCTTGGTCAGCTCCTTGTCGATCGCGATCGCCGAGGTGGCACAGCCCGAGTGGGTGTAGGGAATTCCCATCAGGTCGAGCATACCCTGAACCGTTCCGTCCTCACCCGGCGTACCGTGGAGCGCGTTGAAGACGACGTCGGGCTCGAGATCGTACAGGCGAGACGCGACCTCACGGTCCATGTCGAGCTCGGTGATCCGCTCAAACCCCCGTTCGCGAAGAGCCTGCGCGACACCCTTGCCGCTCATCAGCGACACCGGCCGCTCGGCCGACCAGCCACCCATCAGCACGACGATGTGGAGGTTCCTGTCGAGTCCAGCCACGCTCACGCTTCTCCTATCCGCTGGATTTCCCACTCGAGCACGATGCCCGAACGAGCTTCGACGCGGCGACGAACTTCCTCGCCCAACGCCTCGATCTCGCCCGACGTCGCGTTTCCGAGGTTGAGCAGGAAGTTGCAATGCTTCTCCGAGACTTGCGCGTCACCAATGGTCAGCCCGCGGCAGCCGGCTTCGTCGATCAGCGCCCACGCCTTGTGGCCAGGTGGGTTCTTGAAGGTCGAACCCCCGCTGCGACTGCGCAGCGGCTGTGATTCCTCGCGCGCCTGGGCGATGCGGTCCATCTCGGCCCCGATCACGGCGGGGTCGCCGGGGGTGCCGCGCAGCGTGGCGGAGACGACCACTGCGCCGTCGAGAAGCTCGGAGTGGCGATAGGTATAGCCCATCCGCTCGACCCGCCATTCGTCGATGCTGCCGTCGCGAAGGACGAGCGTCACGCTGTCGAGGATGTCGGCGACTTCGCGCCCGTAAGCTCCGCCGTTCATCCGCACGAACCCGCCGACCGTGCCGGGGATCCCACGCAGAAACTCGAGCCCGGCTATGCCCGCATCGCGCGCGGTCGAGGATACGAGGATTCCGCTCGCCCCGCCGCCGCAGCGAAGATTCGTGTCGTCGAGCATCTCGACGCGCGCGAACGGCTTGCCGAGGCGGATCGTCACCCCGGGCACCCCGCCGTCGCGGACGATCACGTTCGAGCCGAGGCCTAGCGCCATCACCGACACCGCGGGGTCGAGTTCACGCAAATATTCGATCAGGTCGTCCTGGTCGGCAGGCTCGAACAGCATCTCCGCGACGCCGCCCGACTTGAACCACACGAGCGGGGCGAGCGGGGCCTGCTCGGTGAGCCTGCCACGAACGGTCACGCCGACGCTCATTTCTTCGCCCGCTCCATGCACACCCCATCGGCCAGCGCCGCCGCCCATTTGGTGATGTCGCCGGCTCCCATGCAGATGACGATATCCCCCGCCGCCACAAGGTCACGAAGCGCGCCGCAGAGGTCGTCAAGGTCGTCCACTGTTCGCACCATGCGGTGACCGTGCGCCCGAAGCCCCTCGGCGAGCGCGGCCGCATCGATTCCCTCGATCGGTTGCTCGCCCGCGGCATAGACCGGCGCGACGAACACCACGTCGGCCTCGTTGAAGGCATTCTGGAAGTCCTCCATCAGGTCGCGGAGCCGGGTGAAGCGGTGCGGCTGGACGATCGCGATCACGCGACCCGCAAGGGCACCGTCCCCAGTGCCCGACAACGCAGACCCGGCCTCGCGCGCCGCAGAGAGCACGGCGCGAATCTCCACCGGATGATGCGCATAATCGTCGATGACGACCGCGCCATCGATCTCACCAACCCGCGTGAAGCGCCGCTTGACCCCTTCGAACCGCGCGAACCCACCGACGATCGTCGCATCGTCCATGCCAAGCTCGATCCCAACCGCGATCGCGGCGAGTGAGTTGAGCACATTGTGCCGTCCCGGCATCGGGACATGCACCCCCGCCATCGTCCGCTTCGACCCGTCGCGCTGAAGCACGATCACGTCGTAACGCGTGCCGTCCGGCCCGGTCGTGACATTGTCGGCGCGAAGGTCCGCCAGCGCCGAAAAGCCGTAGGTCACCACCCGGCGGTCGCGGATCCGGCTCAGGATATTCTGCACCTCGGGATGGTCGACGCACAGCACCGCCAGCCCATAGAAGGGGACATTCTCGACGAATTCGACGAACGCGTCCTTGACCGCCTCGAACCCGCCGTAGTGGTCAAGGTGCTCGGGATCGATATTGGTGACGACCGCGATCGTCCCGTCGAGGCGCAGGAAGCTGCCGTCGCTCTCGTCGGCCTCGACCACCATCCAGTCGGACTTGCCGAGCCGCGCGTTCGAGCCGTAGGCGTTGATGACACCGCCGTTGATCACCGTCGGGTCGATTCCCCCGGCGTCGAGCATCGCCGCGATCATTGAAGTGGTAGTGGTCTTGCCGTGGGTGCCGGCGACTGCGATCGTCGACCCCATCCGCATCAGTTCGGCAAGCATTTCCGCCCGGCGAACGAGGGGCAGGCGCCGCTCGATCGCTGCCTCGACCTCGGGATTGCCGCGCGCAATCGCGGTCGAACAGACCACCACGCTGGCGTCGCCGAGATTGTCCGCCGAATGACCGATCGTCACTGGGATCCCGACCTTGCGCAGGCCCTCGACGGCATAGCCCTCGACCTGGTCCGAGCCCTGCACCTGGTAGCCCAGTTGATGCATCACCTCGGCAATGCCCGACATGCCGATCCCGCCGATGCCGACGAAGTGGATCACCCCGATCTCGGTCCCCATCGCCTTCATGCGGCGACTCCGTTGGCGGGAACGGGCGAAAACTTGCGCGCCCCGAGGCTCGACCCGACGAGCAGCGGCGACGACCCGCCCGCGACTCGCTCGACGAGGTCGGCAAGATCGCGCGCGGCGTGGGGCCGTCCGACCGACAGCGATCGTGCGGCGGCATTGGCGAGCGCCTGCGGATCGGCGGCGAGCGCCTCGATCTGCAGCGCCAGCGTCTCGGGAGTAAAATCGGTCTGCGCGATCATCCGCGCGCCGCCCGCCGCCGCCATTTCGCGCGCATTGACGGTCTGGTGGTCGTCGGCGGCGCTGGGCAAGGGCACGAGGATCGCGGGGCGCCCGGCGGCGGTCAGCTCGGCGATCGTCGACGCCCCCGCGCGCGCAATCACGAGATGCGCGTCGGCGAGCTTGCCGGGCATGTCACCGATATAGGTCATCAGCTCAGCCGGAATGCCGAGCTCGCGATAGGTCCCGCGGACCGCCTCGATATCTTCGGGCCGGCACTGCTGCACGACTTGCAGCCGCATTCTAAGCGAGGGCGACAGCGCACCGAGTCCCGCGGGAACGACCCGCCCAAGCACGCTTGCCCCCTGGCTTCCGCCAGTGACGAGGATTTTCAAAGGCGCGGTCTCGTCAAATAGCGGAAAGGGCGCCTCGCCGAGCCTGGCGACGCTCGCCCGCACCGGGTTGCCGACAAGCACCGTCTTCGCGGCAAACGCGGGTTTTAACCGCTCGACATTGGCATAGGCAGTGGCGATCGCCTGGGCGTCCCCCGCCACCATGCGATTGACCCGTCCGAGCAACGCATTCTGCTCATGGATGATCGTCGGGACCCCCAGTGAGCTTGCCGCGAGTAGCGCCGGAAACGCCGGATAACCACCAAATCCAACAACAACCTCGGCCCCCGCCTGGCGATATAAGGCCCTCGCCATCCGCCGCCCGGCCATCACCGCGCGCGCCGCCTTGAGCCACCCGATGGGCCCCCCGCCAAGCCGTCCGGTGGGCAGGACATGCGTCTCGATTCCCTCGAACAGCCCGGGAATCTTTTTGCCCCGCTCGTCGGTGACCAGCTTGACCGCATGCCCCCGGCTGCGCAGTTCGCCCGCCAGCGCGTGGGCCGGAACCATGTGCCCGCCCGTCCCGCCCGCGGCGAGGAAGATCATCATTCGGGAAGGCAATCGCCGCTCCATTTTACGACATAGGCAGAGCGCGCGAGATAGGGGTTCCGCCGGGTGAAGGCGAGTAGCAATCCCATCCCGATCGACAGCGCCAGCATCGAAGATCCGCCATAGCTGATGAACGGCAGCGTCATCCCCTTCGATGGGGCGAGCTGGACGTTGACCGCCATGTTGATCAGCGCCTGCAGACCCAATTCGGTCACCAGCCCGGCTCCGGCGAGGATCGCGAACAAATTCTCTTCGTCGAGCAGCTTGACCATCACCCGAACGACGATCGCGAGGTAGAGCAGCGCGATCGCGAGGCAGGCGATCAGCCCGAACTCCTCGCCGATGACCGAGAAGATATAGTCGGTGTGGGGTTCGGGCAGCCCGAACTTGCGCGTCCCCCCGCCCGGCCCCATCCCAAACAGCCCGCCTGCGGTTAGCGTGCGCAGCGCATTGTCGACCTGGAAAGTGTCCCCTTCGCCGAACAGGAACGCGTTAATCCGCGTCGTCGCGACCGAGTAGAACAGATACGCCAGGATCACCGCTACCACCGCGCCCCCGGCAAGGATGCCGAGCGTGCGCAGCTTGACCCCGCCGAGCGAGAGCAGCGCGACCCACACCGAGCCGAAGATGATCGTCGAGCCGAAGTCGGGCTGGCGCATCAGCATCACCGCGATCAGCCCGGTGAGCAGGCCGCTGATCGCGAACACAGGCAGGCTCTTGTCGGTTTCGCGCAGCGACAACAGCCACGCCAGCGCCACGACGAAGAAGGGCTTCAGAAATTCGGACGGCTGGAATTGCGCGAAGCCGACCCCGATCCAGCGCTTGGCCCCGTTGACCTCCGGCCCGATGATCGGCACGAACACCAGCGCGACCATGCAGATCACCGCGCCGAGCAGCGACAGCCGCCGCGCCCGCTCGCGCGGCATCATCGAGATGACGATCATCACCGGCAGCGAAATCGCGATCCACAGCAGCTGGCGATAGAAATAATGGAGCGGGTTCAAGTGCACCGTCCCGCCCGAATAGCGTTCGGCGACCGCGGGCGAGGCGGCGGCGACGGCGATCAGCCCGATCCCGATCAGCACCGCGATCAGGAGCAAGAGGACGCGATCGATCTCCCAGAACCAGCGCCCCATCGCCGAGCGGTCCGATCGCCCGTAGCGGTTGGAATCGACCATGGCCCGCGCCTTGATCGTGCCCGCGATGATACCGTTCATAACGCCCCCACTAAGGTCCGGAACGCGTCGCCGCGCGCCTCGAAATCTCGGAATTGATCGAAACTGGCGCAGCCGGGGGAGAGGAGAATTGTCTCCCCCGGCTGAGCATCATGCGCCGCGCGAAGCACCGCTTGGGCGAGGTCGCCGCACTCGGCAACCTTGATATGCGGCGCGAGGATGCGCGCGAATAGTTCGGACGCCTCGCCGATGGTGTAGGCCTTGCGCACGTGGCCGAAGAAGGGTGCACACTCGTCGAGATGGTCGGCCTTGGCCTGCCCGCCGCAGATCCACCGGATGGCGGGGAAGGTTGCTAGCGCGGGGGCGGTCGCGGTTGCGTTGGTGGCCTTGCTGTCGTTGACGAACGCGACCCCGTCCTTCTCGCGAATCTGCTCCATGCGATGCGGAAGGCCGGGAAAGGTACCAAGCGCCCTATAAATAATGTCTTCAGCGACTCCGATCGCACCGCAAACATGGATAGCTGCCGACGCGTTCGATGCGTTGTGATGTCCTTGCAGCGCTGGCCATGAATTGTTGTCCTTCGGTCCGCGCCAGCGAGGTAAGTTGGTCGGCGCTAACCTAGTGAGTTCAATCCCTATAGCTCGAGAGGCCGGATTTTCCGGATTGACCACGCGAATCTGCTTTGGGGTTTGCATCTCGAATAAGCGGGCCTTTGACACCGCATATTCGGCGAACCCATCATAGCGATCGAGATGGTCGGGCGTGATGTTGAGCAGCACCGCGATGTCGCAGTCGAGGCTTTGGGTCAGGTCGATCTGGTAGCTCGACAGCTCGAGCACATAGACCCCGCCCTCGGGAAGCGGATCGCGGCTCAGGATCGGCAGGCCGATGTTGCCCCCCATCAGGCTCGGCACCCCCGCCGTCTGGAGGATGTGGTGGACCAGCGCGGTGGTGGTCGACTTGCCGTTGGTCCCGGTGATCCCGACGACCTTGTGCGGCGGAAGCTCGGGGCGGGCGAGGGCGAACAGCTCGATATCGCCGATGATCTCAACCCTCGCCGCGCGAGCCCGCGCCGCGATCGGGTGGCGGTTGAGCGGCAGCCCCGGGGTGACGACAATGCTGTCGAACTGGGCGAGATCGACCGCATCGAGATCGGCCAGCTCGGCACCTTCTGGCAACGCCGCGCGCGCCTCATCCTTGCCGTCCCACGCCGTCACCCGCGCCCCGCTCGCCAGCAACGCCTCGACCGTCGACAACCCGCTTCGCGCAAGTCCGTACACCGCGTAATGCTTGCCCGCGAGGGCGCGTGCCGTGATCACCTTAGCTTGAGCGTCGAAAGCCCGGCCAGCGCGAGGATGAAGCTGATGATCCAGAA
>JANMWM010000165.1:0-2122 GCA_031394005.1 Sphingomonas sp. | reverse complement strand
CGGGACCCCCTCGCGCGATAACACCACTTGGGCGGTCAGCCAAAGCCACCAGCAAATTAATCGCTTGATTGTTCGCGCCGCAGGCTTGGTCCCGGCCGCGGCTCCAGGCTCCTTGGCAACGCTGGCGCTGCCGATCGTGGTCGCGTGCTTGTTGGCCAGCGCGACAACGTCGCCTCGCGCTCGGCCTAAACGCTAACCGTGCACTGCCTTGCGCGCCTTTGCATCGGCATGTTGGCGACAGTCTTCGCTTGTCGGTTACGTCGTTGACAGCGCCAGCGGAGCAGCAGCGAACGACGACAGTTGCGCTAATCGCCAACTTACCACGCGATCGCGATTGGCGCGGTAGCCGACTAGCAGCTTGCAGCGCCCGCCATCTTCACCGGGAACGGCAAGACTGGTTGGTTAGCCGTCGTAAAGCCTACCCCTGACGCCTCGGACAAGCGCAGCTGCTATGCCAAGATAGTAGACCGCCACCGTCCCGAGCACGAGCAGCACTTGCAAGATCAGTGCGATGCCCAGACCGGGTGGCCCCTCGCCATTATCGTGTGCTGCGAAGAAAATAAGCTGAACGAGCAGCCATTCCACAGCGATCAAGCAAGGTGCGAAGAGCAACGGCGGCAACCATCGCCCAAACCGAATAGGCGCTTTCGACCAAAACCACTGGGCAAGAGCCGGAGGCGCTTTGAGAGCGCCCACTCATGACCTAACTCCAAGGAAGAAAAACCCAATCGCTTCCATGGGCGTGACCATCGTACGAAAAAAGCCTTTCCGCTATTGGGGCGGAAGCGGCCCGTCCAGTTCTGATGCAGGCCCCGGTCGGGCCTAGCGGCTAGAAGTAGGTGGGAAGCCGACAGGCAGCTTGAAGTTATGGGCACTTGCAGATTTGCCGGGAAGAAGTGACCCAGACTTGTGCGTTCCTGCTTTGGTTGAGCTGTTGATTGGTCTCAACTGAGAGGCTTTATCGAGAAAGCACCTCGCTAAGCCACCTCGCCATGTCATCGAGGGGTTTTTTGGCGATCGGCACCAAATTGTCATTCTCCGCTGACGCAGCTCGCCCGAGCGAATGCCCCAGACCTTTGTAAGTAATCAGTTTGACGCGCGCGCGAACGTCCGAACGGCGGCTAAACGATACTGCCGCACCGGGGTCAATCATCGAGTCATTCAACCCCTGCAAGATTAAGATAGGGGCAGTAGTTGCGGCAAACGCGTCTGAAACACCGCTGAGCGCTCTCGCAGACGACGACATGCCAAGACCGCTATTGGGTCCGTCAGCATACCATGACTTTATGACGGGATCGGCTTCGGCAAATGTGATGCGCCCATCGCCGTTTTTGTCGAGCAGAGGGTTCACACGTTCACCAGGTCGAAAACCCCTGAACATCCTTACAAAAATATGGGCGAGGTCACCGCCTGGGCCGGCGTCGGCACGAGCGATAGCGTCGCCATCCAATGTTCCCGCGCTAGCAAAACGCTCAAGATAGGGCTTCCCTATTCGTTGATATTGAGCCTGCGCGACATGGGCTGGGGTATCAACCACTGGCGCCATCAGCACCAAGGCATGAACCATTGGGTCATTCACAGCTACCGCCATTGCGACGGTAGTGCCTTCGCTCCAGCCAACGAGGCCGAGGGACAGCTTCTCCAATTCAGGACGCTTTCTGACAAAAGCAACGGCGGCGCGACCGTCCGCCGCAAAATCGGCGCCATTCAAGGAATCGAACTTCACGCGTTCGACGGTGGTGGGTCCGGTTACATAGCGCTTGTTGAAACGAAACGAGACGAACCCAGCGCAGGCAAGTCGGTTGGCGACCTGTAGCATCGGTCGGGAAACGATTGTGCCGTTCACTCCCTCAATTGCCCCGTCCATGTCAGCGACATCGGATCCTGGGAACAACACGACCACACCGCGTCGGGCTGCACCGACCGGAGGCATCACGAGTTCAGCCGAGCTTTTGAAATTTGAAAGCGTCAGATTAACCGCTTCGCGATCGGGTGAGCACTCCTTTGCAAGAACGGGACCCGAAACGAGGATCAGAGCAGAAAATGCTACGATACGGCTAAGTCTCTGCACTGCTTAGTCCTTTCAGAATTGTCGGCTTAAAGTTCCTGTTACATATGCTTT
>JANMWM010000155.1:0-2896 GCA_031394005.1 Sphingomonas sp. | reverse complement strand
AACCCGGTCGAGCCGATCTCCGATTGCGCTATAATCGCCTCCCATCGCCCGCCCTGCGGCCAGCTGTCGCGCGGTCAAGACGACTGCCCCGAACCCGCAAGCGCGGCAAACGAGGGCCTGTCCATCAGTCCGTGATAGCATCGCCCGCTGGCGTCGCTCGCCGCATCGAGCATGCCTCCCGCTAACACCGCCCGCGCCGTAGCGACCGCACGGCCGATCGTCGCAACCCCAATCGGCGCATCGACCGCGTCGCTAGGCTCCACTCCGCAAGGCGAGCCGCCTTCTTGCGATTCGTCGACCATCAGTGACGGAAAATAGCGCCAGCGAAAATTCCATATGGCGCCGCTCAACGGATCGCGCTCGAACCAGATCGCGCCGGCCAGCATCGCGAAGAGCGGCATCAGGAGCAGCCACTGCCCGCGACGCGCGCTCGAACGCTTTCCCGCAGCCGCGCGCCGCGTGACGATTCGCCGCTCGTAGATCGCCGTCGCGATGTCCGGCACCGGAATGGCGGCGCCGGGCAATCCTCGGCAGGTGATATCGGCATAGGCGCGGTTGATCGCCGCCGCGAGCTTTGGATCCCCACCTCGATCGGGGTGGTGAAGCTTCATCAGCGAGCGATAAGCGCGATCCACTCCGCCTCGATCGGCATCGGGGAACAAGCCAAGCTGGGCATAAGCAGTAGACGGGGCAGGCATCGGGCCAAGGCCGCTAGCGTGTGCGCCGGCAAGTGCAAGGCGGACCTTGCTGAGGCATGATCGCGAGGGAGTCATCGCCATCCCGCAACCGGATGGCGCGAGTGACGGGACTCGAACCCGCGACCTCCGGCGTGACAGGCCGGCGCTCTAACCAACTGAGCTACACCCGCGAACTGACCTTGACCGGTTCCGGTGGCGGGCAACTACGGGACCCCCCCTGCCCTGTCAACATGAGCAGCCCCGCTTCGCCGCGCCTATACCTCGTCGATTTCCTCGTCGTCGCCGACATGGGTCAGCACCCCGTCCTCGAACAAGAAGCCGGCAATATCAGGCATACCGGCGGCCGCGAATATTGTCTTCAAGATGATCAGCAACGGAACCGCCAGCAGCGCTCCCGTCGTTCCCCACACCCACGCCCAGAAGCTTAGCGAGACGAGGATCAGCAGCGGGTTGATCTCGAGCTTTCGCCCAACGAGCGAGGGGGTGAACACGTTCGCCTCGACGAGGTGCATTCCAAGGAAGATCGCCGGCGGCAAGAGCGCGTGCCAGACGTCCGGAAACGTCATCAATCCGCCAAATCCGAGCAGCAGCACGCAGGCAATCGGCCCGAGATACGGGATATAGTTGAGCACCGCGACGATGCCCCCCCACATCATCGGCGAATCCATCCCCAGGAACCACAGGATCGTCGCCGTGATCGCGCCCATCGCGATATTGATCAGCGTGATCGTGCCGAGGTAGGTCGAAGTCGCCTCGACCACCTGCTGGATCACCCGCGCGGTCGTCAGCGCCCCTGCGAAGCTCCCCCGGCTGACGATCGTCCGCTTGCGCATCCCCGTCCACCCGGCGAGGAAAAAGAAGATCAACAGCAACGCGAAAAAGGTCTGGATCAGCAGATGCGGTGCCTGCGTCGTGATCGTGTCGACGAAGCTGCTGGTCGATTCGAGCCGCACCGTGCGCACCGATTTCGCCGGCGCGGTGGCGATCTGCGCGGTGGTATTGTCGACCCAGTGCTGCAGCGACTTGTAGAGGCTGATTACCGGGTCAAGCGAGTGTCGAACTTGCTCGATTCGTTGCGGGATGCGCCGTACCCAATCCATCGCCGGAAGCACGATCGACCCGAGCGCGAACAGCGCTAAGCCCAGGAATAGGATCACGCACAGCGTCGCGGCGAGCTTCGACGGCACCCCGCGCCGCTCGAACCACTCGAGCAGCGGCACCAGCGCAACGGCGATGACCAGCGCCGCCGTCACCGGCAAGAAGAACTCCGCCCCGCCCTTCAACGCGAACGGAATGGCGAGAATCAGTCCGATCCCTGCGATCAGCGTCAGCGAGGCGAGCAGCCGCACCCGCTTGAGCGCGACATGCTCGAGATCCTGCGCCTCGCCGGCAAGCTGCGCCGGTGTCGGCAACGGTGTCGTGGAAGGGGTGGGGGAAGAGGGTCGTGGCGCGTCCATGGCGCCGATCATAGGTACGGCGCGGCTCGTCTTCCAGCCCCGCCCGCGCGAGAAAGGATGGCAGCAATAATTGGAATGATTCAAACGCCGAAATCTGATGCCCCGACTAGTTTCTAGATCACGCCACGCGCCGCCATTTCGTCGCGCCGTTCCTCGTCTAACGCTAGCAATCCGCCGTAAATCTCGGCATTATGCTGACCTACGGTCTCGGGTGCGAGCGACCGGATTCCGCTCGGCGTCTTCGATAGCCGCGGGAAAGCGTTCTGCATCTTAAGCTTGTCCCACTTGGGGTGGGGCAATTCGACGATCGCCTCGCGCGCCTGAAAATGGGGGTCGGCGAGCATGTCGGCCGGCGTGAAGACCCGCCCCGCTGGGATGCCGTGCTCGATCATCAGTCGCTCGACCTCTGTAACCGGCAACGTCAATGTCCATGCTGCGATCCGCAGGTCGAGCTCGACCTGGTGCTGTCCGCGCGCGATGTGGTCGACGTAGCGCGGGTCGCTGGCGAGTTCGGGCTCGCCCATTGCTACGCACAGCCGACCGAACACGCTGTCCTGATTGGCCCCGATCAAATAGTCGCCGTCCTGGCAGCGATAGACGTTCGACGGCGCGATTCCCGGGAGAATCGATCCGCCAGTCTTGTCGCGGTGGTGGAGCGCGGCGAGCGCGCCCATGCAGCCATAGGTCGCCGCCAGGCTGTCACCGATCGACACCCCCATCCGGCTGGGTGCGCGGTTCGGA
>JANMWM010000118.1:0-2122 GCA_031394005.1 Sphingomonas sp. | reverse complement strand
CGCGCGGGGCAATGGCCTCTACCTCGTCGGCGGCTCGTTTCGCTCGCTTGCCGCGCTCGACCTCAAACTGTCGAACCATCCCTTGCCGATCGTCCACCAGCACCGCTTCATCCCCGGGCGCATCGTTGAGCTGCGCACCATCCTCCGCGATACGCCGCCCGATGAGCTCAGGCAGAAGGCGAATGTCTCGCGTAGCCGCCTGCCAACCCTTGGCCCCGCCGCAGCGCTGCTCGAAGCCCTGGTCGCCCAGCTCGGCCCCCGCAAGGTAATCGTCTCGGCCTTCGGCCTGCGCGAGGGCCTGCTCTATCGCGACCTTGGCCAGGCAGTTCGCGAGGAAGATCCACTCCTCGCCGCCGCGCTCGATGTCGGCGAGCAATTGGGCCGGTTCGGCGACCACGGCGCCGCGCTCGACCAATGGATCGCACCGCTGTTTCCCGACGAAAGCCTGGCCAATACGCGCCTGCGCCTCGCCGCCTGCCTGCTCGCCGACATCGCGTGGAACGCCCACCCCGACTTCCGCGCCGAGCGCGCGGTTGACATGGCGGTGCACGGCAACTGGGTCGGGATCGACGCCCACGGTCGCGCGCTGCTCGGTCGCGCCCTGTGCGCAGCGTTCGGTGGCGACGGCGGGTTCAGCAAGAAACTCGAGGCGCTGCTCCGCGATGGTGAGAGCGACCGCGCCGCCGCTTGGGGCCGCGCTATCCGCCTCGCCCAACGCCTGTCTGGGGGCACCGAGACCCTGCTTCGAAAGAGCCGCGTCGAATTGTCCGCTCGGCGCGTCACGCTGATCATCTCGCCGCGCTTCAAGGCGCTCTACGCCGAAGCGATTGATCGGCGGTTGAGGCAACTTTGCTCGGCGCTGGGTCGCGAGCCGGCGGTCCGCTTCGGCTAGCCCTCGATCGGCTCGAGCAAGGTCCGCGTCATCTTGAGCTTGCCATTCTCGGTTGCGAACGCGAGGCGACCTTCGACGAGGTCGAGCGCATCGCGTCCGAACTCCTCGAACCGCCATCCCGACAGGATGTGCAAATCCTTGCGAACGCCCGCGGCAAGTGCCTCCAACTCGTCCGACCGAGCGATCAGCTTCGGCGCCACTCCGGTCTCCTTGGACCGGATTTTGAGCAGCAACTTCAGCAAGTCACTGACCAGCGCGGCATCTTTGGTCAGCCCCGGCCGATTGGGTTCGCGGGACGGCATTTCGTCCGTCTCGAGGGGCCGCGCGTTGTTAATCGCCATCATCAGCCGAGCGCCGATGTCGTTCGACCGCCACCCCGCCGACAGCCCGCGCACCTTGCCCAGATCATCCTGGGACTTTGGGGCGTGTGAGGCCAGCTCGCCCAGCGTATCGTCCTTGATAATGCGTCCCCGGGGCAAGTTTTTCCCGCGCGCCTCGGTCTCGCGCCACGCCGCGATCGCCCGCAATCGCCCAAGTACTAGCGGGTTGCGCCCCGGCGCCTTCAATCGCTTCCACGCCTGGTCGGGTTCGAACGCGAAGCTCGACGGATCGGCCAGCCGCTCCATTTCCTCGTCGAGCCACGCCCCGCGATCGTTGCGGCGGAGCTTGCTCACCATCTTCGGAAAAATCTCCGCAAGGTGCGTGACGTCGGCAATCGCATAATCGATTTGCCGCTTGTCGAGCGGCCGGCGGCTCCAGTCGGTAAACCGCGCGCCCTTGTCGAGGTTGTGCCCGAGCATCGATTCGATTAAGTTCGAATAACCGATCTGCTCGCCATGCCCGAGCGCCATCGCCGCGATCTGGGTGTCGAACAGCGGCACCGGCATCTTGCCCGTCAGCGTGTAGATGATCTCGAGGTCCTGCCCGCCGGCGTGAAACACCTTCATCACGTCATGATTGTCGACCAGCAACGTTAGCAGCGGCGCCATGTTGAGCCCGCTCGCCATAGGGTCGATCGCCGCCGCTTCCTCGACCGACGCGATCTGCAGCAGGCACAACTCTGGCCAATAGGTGTTCTCGCGCATGAACTCGGTGTCCACCGCGACGAAGTCATGCTTGGAAAGTCGTTCGCACAGCGCGGCAAGCTCGGCGCTGGTATCGATCAGGGGGTGAATATGCATGTTGGAGGGGGCCATAGCTGGGGTTGCGCGCCTTGACAAAGCGCGTGTT
>JANMWM010000104.1:0-7473 GCA_031394005.1 Sphingomonas sp. | reverse complement strand
GAGGCGGGCCTTAGAAGCCCGCCTTGTGCGACGCAAGCCGCGGGTCAGCGCGACCCGAGCCCCGCGATCGCCTGATCGACCAGCATCTTGTCCGAACCGGCGTCATGGCGCTCGGCGATCAGCGTGGCCGCGGCCGTAGTCGCAGCGCGAGCGGTAGTTGCGCGAACCTCGGCGATCGCTGACCGCTCCTCGGCGGCGATCTTGTCCACGGCCATGCGCTGGCGGCGGGCGATTAGGTTGGTCGAGTCGTCCTTGGCCTTGGCGACGATCGTTTCCGCCTCGTGACGGGCGCGCTCGAGGATCGCTTCGGCGTCGCTTGTCGCGGCTTTGGCCTTGGCTTCATATTCGACCTTGAGCGCTTCGGCGTCCTTGCGCAGCGCTTCGGCTTCGGCCAACTGCTCCCGGATCTCGGCGATCTTGGCGTCGAGCGCCTTGCCGATCGCTCCCGGTACCTTCTTCCAGATCGCCAGCGCAAACACCATCAACATGGCGATCGCGACCCACGCGGCAGGTCCAAAGCCGAGCGCTGTCGGCTCCTGTTCGGGGGTGGAGGACACTTCGGTATGAGCGACGGTTTGAGTAACTTCAGCCATGGAGCGACACCTTCACTGCCTCGACCGCCTGCGCGTTGCTGACGGTCATGCCAGCAATCTTGTCGACGATATCCTGAGCCAGTTCGGCCGCGGCCGCCTGGATGCCGGCCACCGCCGCAGCACTGGCCGCCCGGATACGCGCCTCGGCCTCGGCCGAGGTGGCCGCGATGGCCTCGCCGGCTTCGCTGACCCGTTTTTCGGCGGCGATCGCGGCTGCCTGCTTGGCCGCGGCGGTTCGCGTCGCCGCTTCGGCCCGGCTTTCATCCATCCGCAGGCGATAAGCTTCCTCGATCGCATCGGCTTCGGTCCGCGCCCGGTCGGCCGCGGCAAGGTTGTCGGCGATATGCTTGTCACGGGCGTCGACGGTCGACTGGATCTTCGGCACCATGTTCCGCCCAATGGCGAAATAGATGAAGCCGAGGACGATCGCGAGCCAGAAGAGCTGCGACCAGACGACTTGGGAAAGCTGGGTAATCTGGGGCATGATGGCCTCTTGGACGGCGGAACCTTGGCCCCGCCGCCGATCGGGTTAGATCGCGTAGAGGATGATCATCGCGACGGCGAACGCCATCAGGCCGAGCAACTCGGCGGCGGCGAAGCCGATGAACAGGCGGCCTTGCTGACCGTCGGCGGCGCCCGGATTGCGAAGCGCGCCCTGAAGGAACGATCCGAACACGATACCCACACCGGCGGCGGCGGCACCAACGCCGATCGCGGCGAGACCGGCACCAATGACTTTTGCTGAAGCGAGATCCATGTTGTTACTCCTTGGAAAATTGAGTGTTTAGTGAAGGTTGACGGCGTCGTTGATATAAAGTGAAGTCAACAACGCGAAGACATAGGCCTGGATCGCCCCGACCAGCAGCTCCAACGCGTTGATGAACGCGACGAACATGAAACACAGCACCGAAATGCCATAGCCCATGGCGGTGTGGGTGTTGATCCCCTGGACGACGAAATTGCCGAACACGTCGAGCAGGATGTGCCCCGCGAACATTGCGATGAACGGCCGTAGCCCCAGGCTGAACGGGCGCACCGCAAAACTGATGAATTCGACCGGCGTGATGAGCAGTTTGAGGACGAACGGCGTCCCCTTGGGTACGAACAGCGAGAAGAAATGGAGGCCGTGCTTCCAAAAGCCGACGCCAAGCACGATCAGGAAACTGATGACCGACATCGCGCCGGTGACGGTGAACTGGCTGGTGACGGTGAACGGGTGCGCGCCGGGGACAACCGCGAACGGCATCGCGCCGACGAAATTGGCGAACAGGATGAAGATGAAGGCGGTGAACACCCACGGCAGATAATGCCGACCCTGCGGCCCGATGCTCGACATGACCATCGAGTTCAAGAAGCCGACCAGCCCTTCCGCGGCCATCTGCCAGCGGTTGGGGACGAGTTCCCGCTTCATGCCCATCATCATGAAACCGGTGATCAGCGCGAGCAGGATCAGCATCCACAACGCGCTATTGGTAAAGACGAACGGGCTCGACCCGAGATGCCCAGCGATCGGGGCGATCTCGAATTGGTGCATCGGGTCGATTTTGGTTCCGGCCGCCACTGCTTTACTTCCCCGAGGCCCGGTCCGGGCCTTTTTTCGTTTGTCTCAACGCATCCAGCAAAGCGCCGCCGAACCCGAGGAACAGCATCGCCAACATGATCCACGGCTTGGTGCCGAACAGGCGGTCTAGAAACCAGCCGATGAGCAGCGCGCCGAGGGGCACGCCGACCATGCTCTGGATCAACCGCAAGCTCGTCGACCGAACCGCCGAACCGGCGACCGGAACGGCCGTGCGCCCCGCCTCCACCTGTTCCGCCCGATTGAGCCGCTCTTCGAGCGACGTCAGCCGAGCGTCCTGGGGAGAGGCCGGTCCCTGACCGTTCTCGTCCTCTGCCATGACCCTTCACTCCCGATGTGCGCGGCGACGCGTCGAAAAAACGCCCACTCGCGAAAGGCAAGGAACATGGCGGAAGCAAGCGCCCGCCAAGGCGCCGACCCTTTAGAAAATGGGGTCGGAAGTGTCAACTTGCGGGATATGGGCGCCGTTTTGCTCCCGTCCGCTCAGCGGCAGTAATCCGGAACGGGCGCCCCCTGCCCCGCCCCGCGTACCCGCCAGACATTGTCGGTCAGCGCATAGCGTTCGCCGACTCCGACCGTACTGAGGAGCTGACAGGCGGCAGTGATGCCAACTTCTTGCAAGGTCACGCCACGGCTGACGGCGAACTGCGAATAGAGCGAGCGGCGGCGGATGTTGATCGCCTGGACCTGGTGGCGGAGCAGCGGCCCGCCGTCGACCGCGGTTCCGAGGTAGCCGTCGAACCGCTCGCCGACCTGCCCCGCTGCACGCGCGTGCGCCACCGCGCTGGCCGGGGTCTCGGCCGCCGCCGGACCCGAGACCATCGCAATCGTCGCGGCCAGGAGCATGGCTCGCTTCACTGTCCCGGCTTCTTGCCAAGCGTTGACGGCGCGGCCTGTGGAAACGCCTCGGGGTTGGACTTGATCAGCGCATCGACGTCGCGCTGGAGCCGCACCAGCACCTCCTGTTTGATGTCGACATTCAAGTTAATCTCGATCGGCTTGTCGGGTGTCTTGAGCGAGATGCATCCCCCAAGCGCGGGCAGCATCACCGCGATCGCCGCTCCTTTCCACGAAAATCGCATCGCCTTGCTCCTCATTTCTTGGGTTTCCTGGTTGTCACGACCTCGATCGGGACCGGGGTCTGGGTCTGATTCTTGGTATCGGCGGTAGTGATCGTCACTGCCGCATCGGGCAGGTTGGCGATCGGACCCGGAAGCGCGTCGTGGATCGTCGTGCGCGGATCCTTGAAGCTCTTCGCCGTCCCGATCAGCGCGCGGAAAGGACCCTTGATCGAGACGTTGAACTTGAACGGCACCTTCTTCAGCACGCGGCGGATGAGCCGCTGCGTGCCCGTATTGCCGAGCGCGACCTGGTCGATTGTCAGCGTGGTCGCGAATTCGCCCGCCAGATCACCGTCGAGGCGGACGATCATGCTCTGGAAGCGCAGGTCGCGCAATGCATTGAACGCGATCCCGCCAAACAGGCCGAGATTGGCCTTGCTGACCACGCCGATATAGCTCAGCGACCCACTCGGTCTACGGCTGTCCAGGCGGCCGCCGACGATCCGCCCGCCGCTGTCGTCGAAAATCATCGGCAGCACCCCGTCGAAGATCCCGCCAGCGGCGATTTCCTTGAAGCCGAAGCTGTCGACGAGGATGTGCGCGTCGAGTCCGTCGACCGCGAAGGTCAATCGCTTGGGCGTCGGTTTGCCGAGGTTGAGGACCGTTTCGCGCAGCAAAAGCCGACCGCCCATGAACGGCCAGTCGCCACTTTCGATCTTTACCAGCTGGCCCGGCAGCAACTGATAGCGCACCGTGCCATTGTCGACGAGAATGCCGGGGTTGATCGTCGCCAGCGTGACGATTTGGCCCGGCGCGGTTTCGAACCCCAGCAGGTCGCTGAAGTGGATCGTTCCGTGAATCCCGGTGACGGGACCAAAGGCGGCGGCGAGGTCGGTCGCGTTAGTCGAAAAGTCGCCGGTCGAAGTGACCCTCGCCCCCTTCCAGTCGATCCGCCCCTGCCCCCGCACCGTCCCGTCGACCAGCGCGATGACGCCCTCGGTCAGCGGCGTAATCGCATCGGGCTGGAGCCCGTTTTGCGCGAAGTGGAGGCCGGGCGCATCGAGGATCGCATGGCCCTGCGCGCTCGCGAGACGGTGGAGAATATCGACGTTGGTCACGAGCGCGCCACTCGCCGGGTTGTGCAGCGAGCCGGTGGTGGTGATATTATCGCCAGCGAGCACGAAATGGACATTGCGCGCCGCCAGTGGATAGAATTTGACCTTGTCCGACCGGTCGGAAAGGGTCAGCGCGCCATCGACGGTCAGCGCCTTGGCGAAGGTCCAGCGTCCCGCCGCCTCGCTCATCAGCAGCGGGATATTGCCGATTGTCCCGCGGCCCCCACCGAAGGTGCCTGCGATCCCGCGCGATCCAAATCGCCCGTCGAGTTGCTTCGCGACGAGCAGCACCGGCGACTGCGGATTGCCAAGCCGCATCCCCAGCCCCGACGCGTCAAACCGGTCGCTGCTCAGCAATCGCGCGCGGTCGGCGGCGATCTCAACCGGGGACGTGCCGAGCCGCCCGGCGAGCCGCAACCGCTGAGTCCCCGCAGCGATCCGCAGTGCTCCGCCAGGCGGCTGGGAAACGATCGCGCCCCCCAGCGGGCACAGCGGCACTTTCGCCGCATCCAGCTTCATCGCGCCGACAGTCAGCGACTGGAAGCCAGCATCAAGGCAGCCATGGCCGAACGACAGGCCGCCCGGCCCGCCGAGCGAGCCCTCGATCGGCACGCGCAAGCCGGTCACGCGCCCGCCACTGAACGGTCCGTCGAGCAGCGCGGTCGTCCGCAACTTTGTCGAGCCGTCACGCGCCGCCGCGAACGTAACCGGTGCCAGTGCAAGCCGCGAGCCGCCCGCCGCATAGGTTGCAAAGCGCGCCACGCCCGACGTCGGTCCGAACCCGCGCGGCTGGCGCAGGTCGATCTGGCTCATCGGCAACCCGCCGCCGCTGGTCGCGATCTGGCTGTCGATCCGGATCCGCCCGGTCGGCCAATAATAGGTCACTCCGTCGCGCCCGGCGACGCGAATCCGCGCGCCATCGGCGCCCCGCGCGTCGGCGGTCTCGACCCGCACCGCGCCGCCGCCGGCATAGTTGACGACCCGCAAAGAGCCGTTCGCGGCAAATCCGCCAGCGGTGCGCGACACCGCCTGGCCGATCGCGGACGCAATCGGACCGATCGGGGTCTTGGCAGCAGCAGCGAGCGGCCCGGTGACCGACGCCAGCATTCCCGGAGGCAGCGCCGCGTGGCTGGTCGAGTAATCGGCGACGAGCGCGAGGTTGCCCTTCGCTGCCTCGAGCCGGTAACGCCCCTTGATCCGCGTCCCGTCGGCGAAGATCTGACCTAGTCGGGCGCGCTGGGCGCCGAGGTTGACCGTTCCGGTCGTGCTCGACGCGGTCCCCCGAAAGCCCACATCGGCGATCAGGTTAGCGAGCCCGTTGGTCCCCGCGATCAGCGCCGGGGTCGCCAGCCAACCCTTGCCGTCGAAGCTTCCAAAACTTTCCGAAAAATCGCTGTCGAGATCGAGCCGCGGCGCGGCGATCGACAGGTTGCTCTGCAGACAGGCGAAACTTTGTGCCGTGAACGGTCCGGTGATGTGGGGCCGCCGCTTGGTGATCTCGACCCGCATCGAGGCGCGCACCGCATCGAGCCTGCAGCGTCCGAATGCGAGCTTCGGGCTGGCCAGCGCGAACTCTCCCTTGAACCCGCCGGTGAGGTTGCCTTGCCCCGCCACCGCGAAACCCAGCGGCCCGTAAGGCGTGCGCAGCGCGATCGTCGAATCAGCAATATCGATCGCGATGTCGGGAAATTTGAATGGGGTCTTGGCGTTGCTGGGCTTGGGCAGCAACTTGTCGAGCTGGCCCCAGCTCACCTTGCCGCCAACCAGCTGCCCGCGCAGCCGCACGCCTCTTGCAACGACCCGGTAAATCTCGACCTTGCCGTTAAGCAATATCCGCATCTCGACCTGGGCGAGCTTTGCGGTTAAGTCCGGATGCGCCGGATTGCCGATGACGAGATTGCTGATGCGCTGCGTCCTCAGCCCGACCCGGTCGAGGTGGTAACTCGTCTGAACCCCTCGCCGCGCCATTTCGCGGGATAGCACGTTGTTGGCGATCGGCTTGCGCGCCAGCCACAGGCCGAACAGCGCGATCAGGAGTAGCGCAAGGATCCCAGCCACGAACAGCGCGAGCGCGCGGCCTACACGGCGCCGCCGCACGATCGCCGTCTCGCGCCTTGCGCTCTCGCCGTTATCACCTTCCCGCACGTTCATTATTTACTAAACCCCGCCCCGCCGTCGCCGTTCCGTGGACGACATGAAGCGAGGCTGGCAAGCGGCGAACTGGCGAGGCCTGGCGATGGCCGATGAAAACTCCGGCAATTGCGGTCACCGCGCTCGGCTCCGCCAGCGGATGTTCGAGGGCGGCGAAGGCGCTTTGCTCGATCGTGAACTGGTCGAATATCTCCTCGCGCTGGCGGTCCCGCGACGCGATACGAAACCGCTGGCGAAAAGACCCATCGCCCAGTTCGGCGGCATCGGCCCCCGGCTGTCGGCCGACGCCGAAACGCTACGCCGTGAAAGGCTCAACGAAGGGGTCATCGGCGCGCTCAAGATCGCCGAGGCGACCGCGCTGCGTCTGCTCGAGACCAGGATCGGGGGGCAGCCCCCTGCAGTCGAGCTGGGAGCCACTCGGCGACTATCTTCAGGCGGCGATGGGTCACGCCGCGATCGAGGAAGTGCGCGTCCTCCTTCTCAACGCCAAGAAAATGTTGATCGCCAACGAATCGCTATGGACCGGTTCGGTCGACGAAGCCTCGGTCCATGTCCGCGAGGTTATTGCCCGCGCCATCGCGCTCGGCGCGACCGCGCTCATCATCGTCCACAACCACCCGAGCGGAGACCCTGCCCCCAGCCGCCAGGACATCGTCCCGACCAAGGAACTGATCGACGCCGGCCGCCACATGAAGATCGCCGTCCACGACCACGTCATCGTCGGGTCACAGGGGCGGTCGAGCGTGCGCGCGATGGGGTTGATCTAGGCGCCGAACCAATGGGGAACAGCCGCTTCCGACCCAGTTGGAGACGTCAGCGTGTCAATCCTAGAATAGCTGTCAGTAAACCCGCCCGCAACCAATACATAGGGTAATCGCGGGGTTGGGAACACCGGCGCGGTTGCGCTGCGTTGGAAGGGTGGTTGCCCCCCGATAGGATGGAATACGGGCTCACGATTGACACCGGGCCCAGCA
>JANMWM010000103.1:0-5612 GCA_031394005.1 Sphingomonas sp. | reverse complement strand
AACAGCCGGCCAAACTCCGCCTTCCGAAAGCTCGGCGCGCAGTACTGGCTACGAAAAGCAAATGAGCCCGACCCGATCCTATGGCCCTTTTAAAGATAAGTCAGAGTTCAAGCACAAAGGCGAATTTTCGATCGCGGGGGTCAAGGGCGGCCGTGTCGTGTTCGAGGACGAGCGCGGCAATCTATTTTACGTGGACGACGTCACCGGCGACCAGAAATTCGTTTCGCGCGAGATCTACATGAAGGCGGACCGGAACGAGGCCGCCAAGACCGCCCGGTACTGGGTCAAGCTTTCTGGTAAGGTCGCGATCCTCGGCATCGACCGGAGCGGCAAGACGATTATGAGCAACGCGGGCGGCGACAAATTCTATTTCGATGCAGCCACAGGCGACATGATCTTCGTCAAATAGGGCATTGCGAGACGTCTTTAGATGCTGAGGCGCCGCAGTCGGCACAAATGCGCGCTTGGATGGAAATGGCAGAGGTCATGAGCGGACGGTCGGCTCTCGACCCAGAGGCGGTGGTTTATTCCACGCGGTCCGATACCCAAAACCGGTCATGCTTGGGGAGCTCCCCTTTAGGTCAAGATAGGTCGATATTGCCAGAAGCAAGCCTTTAACTTTCGGTCGTCATTTCCGATATTTCGACTGCGATCCATGAGAATGCGAGCCATTACCTGGCAAGGTTCGAGCCGCAGGTTCCCCCGTTCGTCGATACGTCGAAAAGGCTTCGTTACGCGTCGGCCACCGTCTAGTCTCTCCGCATAAACGGAAGTGGGGAACGATGCTCGAAATTGCCAACCTATCGCACACCTATGCCAATGGCACAGTCGCGCTTGACGACGTCAGCCTGTCGGTTCCGCGCGGCATGTTTGGACTGCTCGGTCCCAACGGCGCGGGCAAGTCGACCCTTATGCGGACCATTGCCACGCTACAGGAGCCAACGGCGGGCAGTGTCCGTTTCGGCGAGATTGATGTCCTTGCTGCTCCCGAAAAGCTGCGCCGCACGCTCGGCTACCTTCCTCAGGATTTCGGCGTTTATCCACGCGTCTCGGCCGCGGGAATGCTCGATCAGATGGCGGTCCTTAAAGGCATTACCGCCAAGGCCGACCGAAGGGAGGTGGTCGAAACTCTCCTTAACCAGACTAATCTGTGGGCGGTGCGCGATAAGGCCATTGCAGGTTTCTCGGGCGGAATGCGCCAGCGCTTCGGGATTGCCCAGGCGCTGATCGGCAACCCGGAGCTAATTATCGTCGACGAGCCGACCGCCGGGCTCGATCCCGAGGAGCGCAACCGCTTCCTCAACCTACTCGCGGGGATTGGCGACAATGTCGTCGTCATTCTCTCGACCCACATTGTGGACGACGTCGCTGACCTCTGCCCACGAATGGCGGTCCTCGCCAACGGCCGGTTACAGCTCGACGGTCGTCCCGTCGACCTCATCGCCGCCACCCGTGGACGGGTATGGAAGAAGACCATTACATCAGCCGAGCTCGAGCAGTTTCAAGCGAACCACGAGGTCATCTCGACACGCCTGTTCGCGGGCAACACAATCATCCACATTCTCTCGGACTCGCCCCCTCCGGGCTTCGAGCCAGTCCAGGGCGGGCTCGAGGATGTTTATTTCTCGACCCTTTCCACCCTTCGCCGCGCCGCTTGAGCGCCGACAGACATGGGCAAACTTCTCGGCATCACCCGCTTCGAAATCCGCTATCAGCTGCGCAATCCGGTATTCTGGGTCGCCGCGGCGATCTTCTTTCTCCTTGGCTTTGGCTTGGCAGCTAGCGAGAATGTAAGCATCGGCACAACGACTGCGGTGCACAAGAATGCGCCCTACGCGATCGCCATCGCCACAGCGGTGCTGACGCTATTTTACCTGTTCGTCATCACCGCTTTCGTCGCCAACGCCATCGTCCGCGACGACACGAGCGGCTTCGCTCCGATCGTCCGGGCAACGTCGGTCACGCCGGCGCAGATCGTGCTCGGGCGTTTCGCGGGCGGGGTGCTGGTCGCCTGGATTGGCTATCTCACGGTCCCGCTCGGCATAGCGGTCGGCTCGATGATGCCGTGGGTCGATCCCGAAACCGTCGGGCCGCAGAAACTCGCATTCTACAGCTGGAACTTTGCGCTGTTCGCGATGCCCAACGTCTTCCTCACGGGTGCTATACTGTTCGCGCTCGCCACGACCCTCCGCTCGATGATGGCCTCCTACATTGGCGTCGTTCTGCTGGTGATGGGTTATCTGATCACGGTCAGCATCGTCGGCCAGAAGATCGAATATCGCGAGACGTTTGCGCTGTTCGAGCCGCTCGGCAACGGCGCGCTGCGCGAGGTCACCCGCTACTGGACCCAAGCAGACATGAACAGCCGCCTCGTCGACTTCTCGGGCACGGTCCTGTTCAACCGCCTATTCGCGATTGCGCTTGGCGTGGGCTTCCTCCTGCTCACCCTGTGGCGCTTCTCGATGACCGAGCGCGCGCCCTCGAAGCGTGTGCTTCGCAAGCTCGCTAGGCGCGACGCACGCGACAAAAAGATCGCTGCTATAGCGCCACTGACCAGCGGCGGCACCATCAACGCTCGCGACGCGAGCCCCTCACGCCTCATCCAGTTCATGGCGCGCCTACGCACCGAAGTCCGCCTTGTCCTCACCAGCCCCGGGACAATCGTCCTGACCCTGTTCGCGATCGGCAACACTGCCGCCGCGCTATGGTTCGGCCGCTCGACCTACGGCACCAGCGACCACCCGACCCTCGCCGCGACGATCACCACGGTGCGCGGCGGCTTCACAATCGTCCTGATCATCATCGCCGTCTTTTACGGCGGCGAGCTCGTCTGGCGCGAGCGCGACCGCAAGTTAAACGAACTGATCGACTCGACCCCGGTGCCGAGCTGGGTGATAACCGTGCCCAAGATCCTCGCCATCTTTGTCGTGCTTCTCGTCATCAACCTCGCTGCTATGGCAACCGGCCTCTTCTTCCAGCTGGTCAAGGGCGCGCACGAATTCGGCCTCGTCCATTATTTCGCCTGGTACATCCTCCCCGCCGCGATCGACGGCCTGCTAATCGCAGTCCTCGCGGTCGTTGCGCAAATCCTCAGTCCCAATAAATATGTCGGCTGGGGGATCATCTTCGTTTGGTTCGTTGGGTCGATCTTCCTGACCAACATGGGCTATTCTAACCCGCTCTACTCCTATGACAATGCGCCCAGCGTACCCTTGAGCGACTTCAACGGAGTGGGCAGTTTTTGGAAGGGCGCGGCGCTGTTCCAGCTGTACTGGTTACTCGGGGCGCTGATCCTCGCCGTCATCGCGCACCTGCTGTGGCCGCGCGGGACCGACCTCGGCTTGCGCGTCCGCGCCCGCCGTGTCGCCCGCCGCGGCTTCGGAGCGCCCGTAGCCATCGCGCTCGTCGCCGGCCTCGCGATGGCCGCCACCGGCATCGTCGCCTACAAGAACATCAAGCTGCTCAATCGCTACGAAACCTCGGATGAGACTGAGAAGCTGACCGCCGACTATGAGCGCAAATATCTCAAATATGAGAAGCTCGACCGCCCGGTCGTAACTAAGGTCACCCTCGCGGTGCAGCTGTTCCCCAAAGAACGGCGGATGATCGTCGACGGCCGCTACGACCTCGCCAACCACGGTGCCGCCTCCATCACCGACGTCCATGTCCGCAAGGGAAGCCGCGACACCGACTGGCTCGCCCTGACCCTTTCCGGCGCGCGCCTCGTCCATGATGACGCGGCGGCGGGCTATCGCATCTACCGCTTCGACACACCGCTTGCCCCCGGCGCGACGAGCGCGCTGACATTCCGCTCACGGATGTGGCGCCGCGGCTTCCGTGCCACTGCGCCAGCAACTGACATCATCGAGAATGGCACCTTCGCCAATAATTTCGAGTTTGCGCCGATTATTGGCATGGACCGCAATGCGCTGCTCAGCGACCGCGCCAAGCGCCGCCGCCAGGGCCTCGTCGCCGAGCTCCACCCCGCCAAGCTCGAGGACATGAGCGCTACTCGCTTCAACTACATCGGCTCGGACTGGGTGACCTCCGACGTGACCTTCACCACCGATGCCGGCCAGACCCCGATCGCGCCCGGTAATCGCGTCTCCGACTCGACCACTAATGGCCGCCGCACCGCGCGCTTCGTCAGCACCGCGCCGATCATGAACTTCTTCTCGCTCCAATCATCCGACTATCGTCTCGCAACGCGAATGCACGACGGGATCAAGCTATCGGTTTACTACCATTCCGGCCACGACTGGAACGTGGCGAGAATGCTATCGGCAATGGCCGCCGAGCTCGACTATGCCCGCGCCAATTTCGGCCCCTACCAGTTCAACTACGCTCGGATTATCGAATTCCCCGGCTATTCCAGCTTCGCACAGGCATTCGCCGGCACCATGCCCTATTCGGAATCGATCGGCTTCGTCGCCGACACCCACGATCCCGACAAGATCGACTTCACTTCCTATGTCGTCGCGCACGAGATGGCGCACCAATATTGGGCACACCAGGTCATCGGCGCCAACATGCAGGGCGGCACGATGACGTCCGAAACGCTCGCCCAATATACCGCTCTGATGGTGATGAAGCGACTTTACGGCCCCGATAAGATTCGCCGTTTCTTGAAGTACGAGCTCGACGCTTACCTTAGCAACCGCAAGGGCGAAGTGGTCGAGGAGCTACCGCTAGAGCGGGTCGAGAACCAGGGCTATATCCATTACCGCAAGGGCGCGGTGGCGATGTACCTCCTGCAGGAACGGCTCGGCGAAGCAGCCGTCAACCGCGCGCTAGCCCGCTTCCTCGCTCGCTTCCGCTTCAAGAGTGCGCCTTATGAACGCTCGGTCGACCTCATTGCCGAATTCCGCAAGGAAGCCACAACCCCCGAACAACAGCAACTGATCACCGACCTGTTCGAGAAGATCACGCTCTACGATCTAAAGCTGACCGAAGCGACGACGAAGCGCGACAGCGAAGGCTGGACGACGACGCTGACCATCGGTGCGGCAAAGGCCTATGCCAGCGGCAGAGGCGCCGATACCCCCGCAAAGTTGGACGAGGCGATCGAAGTTGGCCTGTTCACCGGCCGCCCCGGAATCGGGCCGTTCTCGTCGAAGGACGTAATCGTCATGCAGCGACAGCGGCTTCACGACGGATTGCAGACGCTCGTCCTCCACAGCAAGGTCAATCCGACTTTCGCCGGGGTCGACCCGTACAATTATTACGTCGACCGAAACAGCGACGACAATGTCAGGCCGGTGAAGGCACCATAAAATCAGGAAGTCCGGACGATGGCGGCTCTCGGGAACTAAGACCGCGCCACCGGCGGCAGGCATTAGGCACACTGTCGTCCTCGAAGACCGGTGGTGAAACGTCCGCTTCTGCAAGTCGGAGATCCAAAAGCGGACCGACAGCAAACCACCCAGTTCGGGCCGTTCCCGGTGACGATGGCGGACGCTGCAAGCTGCCGGTCAGCTACCGCCCCATTAGCGGGCATAGCGCGACGGTCGGCAACCGACCCGTTGCGGACACGGCGTCTCTTGTTGATTGCAGATACCCGTCCCCAGCGGCATGATGTTCCTTAACCAAGGGAGTCCAGCCTGGGGCAGATC
>JANMWM010000087.1:0-5178 GCA_031394005.1 Sphingomonas sp. | reverse complement strand
GGCGCGGGTCGATGGCGAATTGCGCGATCTCAATCGGCCGTTCGAGGGGGATGCGAGCCTGGCGCTGGTGACCGCGCGGGACGAGAAGGATGCACTCGAGCTGGTGCGGCATGATTATGCGCATGTGCTTGCCGAGGCGGTGCAGAATTTGTTTCCGGGGACGCAGATTACGTTCGGGGCGGCGACCGACGACGGGTTTTACTATGACTTCGCGCCGGCGCCGGGGCGGGGGATGTTCACCGAGGAGGAGCTGCCGCTGATCGAGGCGGAGATGCGCCGGGTGATCGGGCGGGACGAGCCTTTGGTCCGCGAGGAATGGGCGCGCGAGGATGTGCGGGCGTTTTTCGAGCGGACGGGCGAAAGCTTCAAGGCCGAGTGGGTGATGGAGCTGCCCGAGGGCGAGGCGATCACCATGTATCGGTCGGGCAAGGCCGACGATGCGTGGATGGACCTGTGCCGGGGACCGCATCTGCCGTCGACGGGGAAGCTCGATCCCAATGCGTTCAAACTGACGCGGGTGTCGGGGGCGTACTGGCGTGGGGACCAGGCCAATCCGATGCTGAGCCGGATTTACGGGACGGCGTGGCTGAGCAAGAAGCAGCTCGATGCGCATCTGGTGCGGCTCGAGGAGGCGGCGAAGCGCGACCATCGGCGGATCGGGCAGGAAATGGACCTGTTCCATTTGCAGGCCGAGGCACATGGGTCGGTATTCTGGCACCCCAAGGGGTTTATCCTGTGGCGCGCGCTCGAGGCCTATATGCGGCGGCGGCTGGATGCCGCGGGCTACGACGAGGTCAAGACCCCGCAGTTGATGGATGCGCGGCAGTGGGAGAAGAGCGGCCACTGGGGCAAATATCGCGAGAATATGTTCGTCGTGCCGGACGAGAGTCCGAGCGGCGAGGATGATGGGCCGGTGCTGTCGGGCACGGGCGATTTGATGGCGCTCAAGCCGATGAACTGCCCGGCGCACGTGTTGATCTTCAAGCAGGGCATCACGAGCTATCGCGACCTGCCCATTCGCATGGCAGAGTTCGGCTGCTGCCACCGCAATGAACCGCATGGCGCGCTTCACGGGATCTTGCGGGTGCGGCAGTTCACGCAGGACGACGCGCATATCTTCGTCCGCGAAGACCAGCTGATCGACGAGGTACGCGACTTCTGCAACCTGCTCGACAGCATATACCAAGACCTTGGGTTCGACAGCTATGCGATAAAGCTGGCGCTGCGGCCCGAGAACCGCTTCGGCTCGGACGCGATGTGGGACTGGTCGGAGCAGAGTCTGCGCGATGCGGTCAAGGCGGCGGGGCGCGATACCGAGGCCTACGGCTGGGAGGAATTGCCTGGCGAGGGGGCCTTTTATGCACCCAAACTCGAATTCCATCTGACCGACGCGATCGGACGAACGTGGCAGGTGGGGACGATCCAGACCGACACCGTGCTGCCCGAGCGACTGGACGCATCGTATATCGGCGAGGATGGCGCTCGGCACCGGCCGGTGATGCTCCACCGCGCCATCCTGGGGACGTTCGAGCGGTTCATCGGCATCCTCATCGAGCACCATGCCGGCCGCTTCCCGCGGTGGTTATCGCCGGTCCAGGCGGTGGTCGCGACGATCGTGTCGGATGCGGATGAGTATGCGGGCTTGGTTGTCGCGAAGCTCAAGGCGGCGGGGCTGCGCGTCGAGGCCGATCTTCGCAACGAGAAGATCAACTACAAGGTGCGCGAGCACTCGCTGGCGAAGGTTCCGCTCCTCCTCGTCGTCGGCAAGCGCGAGGCCGAGGAAGAAACGGTCGCGATCCGCCGGCTGGGATCGGACGAGCACCAGAAGGTGATGAACCTCGACGAGGCGATCGCGATGATGGCGGCGGAGGCGGTTCCCCCCGACTTGCGCTAGCTTGGATTGTAGCGGTCGAGGAACGCTTTCATCGCTTTGAGAAATTCGAGCCGGTCGGCCTCGCGGCTGAAGTGGCGATCGGCGAGCAGTTGCTCGATGAACTGGTACGGCTTGCCGGCGAGCTTGAGCTGTTCGGCCATCGCGTTGCTCTGGCTGACGGGCACGCGCTTGTCCTTGTCGCCGTGGACCAGAAGGATGGGGATGCTGAACTCGGTGGCATGGACCTGCGGCGAGACGGCGGTGAAATCGGGCGCCTGCTTCTTCCAATAGCTGTTAGAGAACTTCGCATTCTGCAGGAACTTGCGGTCGTAGCGCATCATCCCGGACAGGTCAGAGACCCCCCGCGAACGACACCGCGCAGCGATAGATCGCGCCGTCGCGTTGGGCCCCGCGCATCGCGGCATAGCCGCCATAGGAGGCGCCGACGAGGACACCCGCCTGGGGTCGGCGATGCCCTCACCCGCAAGCCATTTGACCGCATCGAGAAGGTCGTCCTGCATGCCTGTGCCCCACTGGCCCTCGCCCAGCCCCTGGAAGGCGGTGCCGTAGCCGGTCGAGCCGCGGCAATTGGGCTGGACGACGGCATAGCCCTGCGCGCCAAGATACTGGACCCACCAATCATACTGTTCGCTGTCGCGGGCGTAGGGGCCGCCGTGGGGCATGACGATGAGCGGCAGTTTCTTCGGCTCGGTCCCGCGCGGCAAAGTGAGAATAGCCTCGATGCGCTTGCGCGCGTTGCCGGCTCCGAGCGTCTTGTCGAGGCCGCCCTGAAGGTCCCGCAACTTGGGTGTGAACCACTCCGTCTTGTCGCCCTTGTCGGTATAGGCGGCCCCGACCACGCCGTCACGCGCCTGGTTGGGGACGACCCAATCGACGTCATAGCCGGGTACCGAGAAGAGCCGCTCGCCAAGTTTAAAACTAGGCAGCGAGATGGCGTGGACCGAGCTGAACCCGCTGCTGTCGTCGATGACAATCGCCGAACCGTCGGCGCGGTAGACCAGCGGGATCGACGGGCCATGATCGCTGGTATAGCTGTTGGGGACGGTCGCGAACTTGTCGCTGATGCCGTCGCGATAGAGCAGGGTTCAGTTGCGGTCGTCCCAGCCGGCGCCAAGGCGGACCTTGCCGTTGCCATCGGCATACCATTCGGTGATGGCGTTGCGGCCCATAAGCAGGCGGTGCGCCTTGCCGGTCGAATCATCGGCTTCGAACACGCTCGGGTTGAAATCGGCCTCAGTCTCGATCCCCGTTTCCTCCTGGAAGACGATCCGCGGCGTACCGTCGTGCGCGATCCACAGCAGGCCATCGGCGGAAATGCCCGATCTCTCCCAATCGATCGCTACGGCCTTGGACATGTCGGCCTTGAGCTCGATCAGTCGGGTAACATAGACGTTGGCCCCATAAACGACGTTCTTGCGGCCGACGCTGAGTAGCAGCCCGTCATGGTTGACCCAGCGCCACGAATTAAGCTCATTATCGTGGCCAATATCGGCGTGCAGCGGGGTGCCACCGGTGACGAGGAGTGGACGACCAGCATCTGCTCGCCGCGGACGAGCATCTTGGCGACAAGCCTGGTGCCATCGGGAGAGATCTTGGGACCTTCGAGGAACGGCGGGGCGGCGAAGACTTCGACCGGCGGGGCACCGGCGATCGGCGAGGCGGTGGCCCGGGAGGCCAGGATGGAGACCGCGCACAACACGACCATGACGCGCCACAGGCTCATCAATTCCCCCAGACTCGAGCGGGCGGTCAGACTAGCCGGATCGAGCACAAAAAAAGCCCGCCCGAGCGCAAACCCGGGCGGGCCTTTTCGAGCCGATCGAGATTACATTCCGTGCGCGCCGCCCGCTAGTGCCGCGAGCAGCAGCAGGGCGACGATGTTGGTGATCTTGATCATCGGGTTGACCGCGGGGCCGGCGGTGTCCTTGTAGGGATCGCCGACGGTGTCGCCGGTGATCGCGGCCTTGTGCGCTTCACTGCCCTTGCCGCCGTAATTGCCGTCCTCGATGTACTTTTTGGCATTGTCCCACGCGCCGCCGCCAGACGTCATCGAGATGGCGACGAACAGGCCCGAGACGATCACGCCGAGCAGCAGAGCGCCCAATGCGGCAAAGCCATTGTCGCGACCGGCGACCGCGCCGATCGCAAAGAACACGACGATCGGGGCGAGCACGGGAAGCAGCGACGGGATGATCATCTCCTTGATCGCAGCCTTGGTGACGAGGTCGACGGTGCGCGCGTAATCGGGCCGCGACGTGCCGTCCATGATGCCGGGGTTGTTGCGGAACTGCTCGCGCACTTCCTCGACGACGGCGCCGGCAGCCCGGCCGACCGCGGTCATCGCCATCGCCCCGAACAGGTAGGGCAGCAGCGCGCCGAGCAGAAGCCCGACGATGATGTAGGGGTTCGACAGGCTGAACATCGTGTCGAGGTTGGTGGTGATGCCGAGCGGCCCCGCGAACTCCTTCAAGTCGGCGGTATAGGCCCCGAACAGGACCAGTGCCGCGAGCCCGGCTGAGCCGATGGCATAGCCCTTGGTGATTGCCTTGGTGGTGTTGCCGACCGCATCGAGCGCGTCGGTGCGGACGCGGACCTGATCCTCGAGCCCCGACATTTCGGCGATCCCGCCGGCATTGTCGGTAACCGGGCCATAGGCGTCCAGTGCGACGACCATGCCGGCCAGCGCGAGCATCGCCGAGGCGGCGAAGGCGACCCCGAGCGGGCCCGCCAGCTTGAAGCTCACGATCACCCCGGCAATGATGACGAACGTCGGCAGCGCAGTCGATTCAAGGCTGATCGCGAGGCCCTGAATGACGTTGGTGCCGTGGCCCGCCTGGCTCGCGGCGGCGATCGATTTCACCGGGCGGTAGTTGGTGCCGGTGTAATATTCGGTGATCCAAACGATCAGCGCGGTGACGACGAGCCCGACCATGCTTGCCCAGAACAGGTGCATCGCGGGGAAGGACAGGCCGGCACCGGTGGTGACGGTCTGCACGAGGTCGCCGTTGAGGGTGAACCAGAAGGCGCCGAGGATCGCCGGGATGGCGAGGATCGTGGTCGTCCAGAAGCCCTTGTAGAGGGCCCCCATGATCGACTCCTTCTTGCTCAGCTTGACCATGTAGGTGCCGATGATCGAGGTGATGATGCATACGCCGCCGATCAGCAGCGGCAGGATCATCATCGGCAGCAGCAGGGCATTGCCCTTCAGCGCCAGTGCGATGGTGACCATCGTGATGCCGACGGTGACCACATAGGTTTCGAACAGGTCGGCCGCCATGCCGGCG
>JANMWM010000068.1:0-10500 GCA_031394005.1 Sphingomonas sp. | reverse complement strand
ATCTGGCGATTTCGGACCAGCTGCTCGGGTCAGTCGACAAGATCGAGGGGCTCGACGAGGCGGCGCGGCACCGGCTGCGGTTCGCGACGAAGAGCTTCGTCGAGGCGATGAGCCCGGCCAACTTCGCGCTGACCAACCCCGCGGTGATGCACCGCACGATCGAGACCCGCGGCGATAATCTTCTCAACGGGCTCAGCAACATGCTTGGCGACATCAAGGCCGGGCAAATGAGCCAGAGCAAGGCCGGGGCATTCGAGGTCGGACGCAATCTGGCGATGACGCCAGGCAAGGTGATTTACGAAACTCGGCTGTACCAGCTGATTCATTATGCACCGACGACCGAGAAGGTGCTCGAGACGCCGCTGGTTGTCTTCCCGCCGTGGATCAACCGCTTCTACATCCTCGACCTGACGCCGGAGAAAAGCTTCGTTCGGTGGACCGTCGAGCAGGGCGTGTCGCTGTTCATGGTCAGCTGGAAATCGGCCGACGAGAGCCTCGCCGACGTGACGCTCGACGATTATGTCGCGGCGCAGATCGAGGCGGTCGACGTCATTCGCGAACAGCTCGACGTGAAGTCGGTTCACACCATCGGTTATTGCGTTGCGGGCACCACGCTGGCGGCGACGCTGGCGCTGCTCGCGGCGCGGGGCGAGGCGGACAAGGTCGCGTCGGTGACTTTCTTCACTGCACAGGTCGATTTCGAGAAGGCCGGCGACCTGACGCTGTTCCTCGGCGACGAGGTGATGGGGTTGCTCGGGCAAATGACCGAGGACAAGGGCTATCTCGACGGGCGGTATATGGCGGCGACTTTCAACCTGCTGCGCGGGCGCGACCTGATCTGGAACTATGTCGTCAACAATTATCTGATGGGGCAAGAGCCGACGCCGTTCGACCTGCTCCACTGGAACGGCGACACAACCAATTTGCCGGCGGGGTGGCACCGCAATTACCTCGAGACGATGTATCGGCAGAATTTGCTGGTCAAGGCGGGCGCAATCGTCGTCGACGAAACGCCGATCGACCTCAGGAAGATCGAGACCCCGGCCTATATCCAGGCGGGGCGCGAGGACCATATCGCACCGGCGGAAAGCGTGTGGCGGCTGATGGATCACCTCTCTGGGCCGAAGCGCTTCGTGCTGGCGGGTTCGGGGCATATCGCCGGCGTGGTCAACCCTCCGGCGGCGGGCAAATATCAATATTGGCGCAACGACGCTGACCCCAAGAGCCTCGATGAGTTCGTTGCTGGTGCGACCGAGCACAAGGGCAGCTGGTGGCCCGACTGGATCGAGTGGTTACGCGAGCAGGCTCCACGCACGGTCATGCCCAACGGCGCGCGGGTGCCGGGCGCGGGCAAGTTCAAGGCGATCGAAGATGCGCCGGGGCGGTACGTCAGGTCGCGCTGAATCGCTAGAGGATACCGCCGCCGAGGATCAGGCGAAGTACCCCGACGACGATTACGAAAAGGTTGAGGTTGCGACCACTCTTTGCCGCGCTCATCGCTCCGATGAGGGTCCCAACCAGCGCCAGTGGAATGATCAGCCAGTTCAGCCAGCCGAGCAGCGGAATGAACGCGACCAGTGCGCACAGGAAGGCGATAAGGCCGATGACGAGCGAGACGAGGTTCAGCATTCGCCAAGCATGACCGCCTCGCCCTCTTTAGACAAGCGTTCGCGGCGCGCAGCGGTGAACAGCGCGGCGGCATAGAGCGCGAGCGCTGTCCAGATCGCGGCGAAGGCAATCGCGTGGGCGCGAGTGAACGGCTCGCCATAGAGGAAAACGGCGAGCAGGAACTGCAGCGTTGGGGCGAGGAATTGAAGCATGCCGAGCGTCGAGTAGGGCAGGCGACGGGCGGCCCCGGCAAAGAGCAGGAGCGGGACGGTTGAGATGATGCCGCTTAAACCGAGAAGAAGACTAACGTGCGGAGTGGGGGCGAGCAGCGAGCTGCCGGGGACGTCGGTCAGGAACAGGTAGGCCAACGCGGCGGGCAACAGGAACCCGGTCTCAATCGCCAGGCCCGTGAGCGCGTCGGCGGCGACGATTTTGCGGACGAGGCCGTAGCTGGAGAAGCTGGCGCAGAGGATGAGGCTGATCCACAGCTGGCCGAGCGCGCCAGCGGCGAGGACCGCGATTCCCGCCGCGGCGATGGCGACCGCAATCCATTGCAGTCGCGAGACTCTTTCCTTGAGGAACAAGCGGCCGAGCAGGATGTTGGCAAGCGGGTTGAGATAATAGCCGAGGCTGCCCGCGAGGACGTGGCCGCTGTTGACGGCGTAGACGTAGAACAGCCAGTTGACCGCAATGAGCAGAGCACTGAGCGCGAGGAGGCTGCGCGCGCGGCGGTCGGTGAGCGCTTTGCGAACCGCCGGCCAACCGCGAACCGCGCCAACCAATAAGCCAAGGACGAGCAACGACCAGACGACGCGCTGAGCGACAATGGCGATCGGTTCGACCGACTTCACCATCTTGAAATAGATCGGGAGGAAACCCCAATAGGCGTAGGCGCCGATACCGAGAAGGTAGCCGACCCGTTCGGGATGAGCAGTGCGGGTCGGGGGCGAGGGATCGTTCACCGGGCGCTTTGCTAGGGCGCACAAAGGCGAAGTCAACCGTCTGGGTTAGCGCGACCTTGGTTGAAAGCGCGCCGCGCGGGTGCCACGGTGGCCGGAGCGTCCGTGAAGGGATCAACCTGTGCCGAGTGCCTTCGTCCGAGCCACGACCCCGATCCTGTCGCTGCTGCTGTTCCCCGGGCTGGGAGGGTGCGCGACCAAGCCGGTGCCGCGGCCGCGCGCCGAGGTGATGGTAGCGGCGCCGACCAAGGCCGACGTCTGGCAGCATGTTGCGAGCGCGGCCGATGCCGAGCGGATCGCGCGGATCGGTGCCGCGTGGAGCGCGGCGCTCGGCGAAGCGCGCAGCCGCGGGTCGAGGGACGAGGTTAGGAAGGAGGGCGCGCTGCTGAAACCAGACGCCGCGCTCGCTCGTCCCGCGCCGAGCCCAGGCAGTTATTCGTGCCGTCTCGTCGAGATCGGCGCGACGCCAGTGCGAAAGGCGGCATTCGAGCGGTTCAAGCCGTTCTTTTGTTATGTCGAGGTCGAGGGCGAGCTGCTGACGATCGTCAAGCAGACCGGGAGCCGGCGTCCCGCGGGGCGGCTGTGGGAGGACGATGTTGCGACGCGGCTGGTGTATCTCGGCAGCCTCGCGCTCGGCAACGAGGAGCAGCCCAAGGCTTATGGCGAGGACCCGTCGCGCGACATGGCCGGAGTATTCGAGCGGGTGGCGCCGTTCGTGTGGCGGCTGGTTATCCCGAACCCGCGCAACGGGGCCAAGCTCGACGTGTTCGAACTGACCCCCGTGGCCGAACAGCCCCAGTGACTTCGGCCAAGTGACGACGCCGATCGGCGATGCGGAGGAAGTTCGCGCGCATGTCGTCGCGGCCGCCGCGGCGGGGCATTCGCTCACTTACTCGGAACTGCTCGAGCGGCTCGGTTATGGTTTCTCGCGGTCGAAGATGCGCGCGCTTTGCGTGACATTGGGCGTAGTTGATCGCGAAGCGGCGGCGTGCGGCGAGCCCGAGCTTGCGGTCCTGGTCGTGCGGCAATCGGACGGGCTTCCGGGGCAGGGCTGGTGGGTCGCGGGTGGTGCCAGCGATAACGATTATATCGGGCCGTGGGAGGGGCCAAAGGCGGCGGCGCTGGTCAAGCGATTGCAGGGCGCGGCATTCGCCTATTGGGGCGAGCGCTCGCGTTCGGAGATGAGCTAAGCTAAGCGCCCGAAATGACCGACCGCACTTTTACCGTCGCCGAGGACGACGACGGGATCCGCCTCGACCGCTGGTTCAAGCGGCACTTGCCCGAGACCAGCTTCAACATGGTCTCGCGCTGGGCGCGGACGGGGGCGCTCAGGGTCGATGGGAAGAAGACGGCGCCGGGCGATCGGGTGATGACCGGTCAAGTGCTGTCCGTGCCTCCCGCCGAGGCCGCTCCCGCCGAGGGCGCGCGCGCAGTGCGTACCGTCGTGCCGCTGACCGAGGATGAAGAGCGGTACGTCCAGGAGATGGTGATCGAGCGAACGCGTGATGCGCTGGTGCTCAACAAGCCGCCGGGGCTCGCGACGCAGGGCGGGACCAAGACCCACCAGCATCTCGACCGGCTGCTTAACGGGCTCGCCGATGACGAGGGGCAGCGGCCCAAGCTGGTGCATCGGCTCGACAAGGATACGTCGGGGGTGCTGCTGGTTGCGCGATCGGCGCGGGCGGCGGGGCATTTTGCCAAGACGTTTTCGAGCCGCACGGCGCGCAAAGTCTATTGGGCGCTGGTGATCGGCGTACCCTCGCCCGGGGAGGGGCAGATCGACGCGCCGCTCGCCAAGCAGCCCGGAAGCGGCGGCGAGAAGATGCAGGTCGACGAGGCGAATGGGCAGCCGTCGCGGACGCGTTTTCGCACGATCGACGTCGCGGGCAATCGCTGCGCCTGGGTTGAGCTGCAGCCGCTGACCGGGCGGACCCATCAGCTGCGCGCGCACATGGCGGCGATCGGGCATCCGATCGTCGGCGATTCGAAATATGGCGGGGCGGATGCGTTCCTGACGGGCGGGGTCAGCCGCAAGATGCACTTGCACGCGCGGCGGTTGAGGGTCGACGGGCCCGACGGCAAACCGATCGACGTCACCGCCGAACTGCCGCCGCATTTCTCCGAAACGCTCGGCATGCTTGGTTTCGAAGTGATGTTGGGCGACATGTTGCCGATGGACACGCCCGACCCGGCGAAATCGACCGAGGTCAGGATGAAGCGCGTCGCGGCAGCGGCCAAGACCGCGCGCAAGGCCCGCAAGGGTGAGCGGCGCTCGCGTGGAGCGCAGTCCGAGGCGCCACGCGGCAAGCCGCGTAAGCCGCTCGCCAAAGGCAAGCCGGTGAAGCGCAATTGAGCGCGGTGAAGCTCGCGATCTTCGACTGCGACGGGACCTTGGTCGACAGCGGGGCGACGATCTTCGCGGCGTTGAAGACGAGCTTCGAGGCGCATGGCCGGGTGGTGCCGCCGGCGCGCGAGGCGCGGCGGGTGGTCGGGCTGAGCCTGTTCGAGGCGATGGAGATGCTTGTGCCGGGAACTCCGGCTGATGAACTCTCGTCGATGGCGGAGACCTACAGGCAGGCGTTCCAGGGAATGCGCGCGGCGGGTGAGGTCGAGGAGCCGTTGTTCGAGGGAATATCCGAGCTGATCGAGGCGATGGCCAGCGATGGCTGGTTGCTTGCGGTGGCGACGGGCAAGTCCGATCGCGGGCTGCGGCATTGCCTTGCGGCGCATGGTTTTGGCGAGCGGTTCGTGTCGCTGCAGACCGCCGATCGGCATCCGTCGAAACCGCATCCGGCGATGGCGCGCGCGGCGATGGCGGAGGCGGGGGCTTTACCTTCGCAGACGGTGATGATCGGCGACACCGGTTGGGACATGGGCTGCGCGCGCGGAGCCGGGATCGGGGCGATCGGGGTCGGCTGGGGCTATCATGACGACAACGAACTGCTGGCTGCTGGCGCGGATTGCATCGCTTCTGAGCCGAGCGAGGTAATCGAATTGGCGCAGGCGTGGGTGACGAGGGCGGGATGAGCGAGGTCCGCGAAGAGGAGTGGAAGCGGCGCTTCGGGATGTTCGCGATCCTGCGGGTGACTGGGCTGGTGCTGATGCTGGCGGGGGCGTTCGTCGGGCTGACCGATCTGCTGAGGCCGGGTGGGATGCCGGTGTTGGGGGTGGTTCTTGGGGTGGCCGGGGCGATCGACGGGATTGTCTTGCCGGCCCTTTTGCGGCGGCGGTGGAAGAGGCAGTGAAGCGGTTCTGGAGCGAGGTTCGGGTGGCCGTGCGGGACGGTGGGTGGGGAATCGAGCTTGACACTAAGCCGTTGAAAACGCCTGCTCGAGAGGCCTTGTCGGTGCCGACGGAGGCTCTGGCGGAGGCAATCAAAAGTGAGTGGTCAGAGGCGGTCGGAGAGATTGATCCAAGGGCGATGCCGCTGACCGGGCTGGCCAATGCGGCGATTGATCGGGTGGCGCCAAATGTGACTCTTTTCGCGTCGAATCTCGCCAAATATGCCGAAGCCGACCTGTTTTGCTATCGCGCCGAGGGTCCGGCGGGCCTGGTCAAATGGCAGTCGGCGGAGTGGGACGCGATGCTCGGCTGGGCGCGGCGGCGGTTCGATGTCGATTTCGTGGTGACGAATGCGATTGTTCATGCCCCGCAGCCGCCCGCTACAGTCGCGCGACTTTCGCATGAAGTGGCGGTGCTCGATGCGTATCGGTTGGCGGCGTTGTCACCGCTGGTGACAATCGGCGGGTCGCTCGTCGCCGCCCTTGCGGTAGTCGAGGGCGCCATGCTGCTCGACACAATCTGGTCAGCGGTCAGCCTCGACGAGCGGTGGCAGATCGAGGTGTGGGGCGATGATCACGAGGCGGTCGCATCACTCGAACATCGCCGTGCCGATTATGCCGCGGCGGCTCGCTTCATCAGCCTCTTGCGCTATCCACCAGGTCGCGGACGAAGGCGACGAGACCGCCCTGGCGCCAGCGCTTCAATCGCTCGGCGGCGAGGATCGCGCGGACATCGGCGAGGCATTCGTCTACGTCCTCGTTGATCAAGACATAATCATATTCGGCCCAGTGGCTGATTTCACCCGCGGCGCGGCTCATCCGGTCGGCGATCGTTGCCTCGCTGTCGGTCGCGCGGTGGTGAAGGCGGCGGGCGAGTTCGGGGATCGACGGGGGCAGGATGAAGACGCGGACGAGATCCTCGCCCATCGCCGCGTGAAGTTGTTGCGTGCCCTGCCAGTCGATGTCGAACAACACGTCGCGTCCGGACTTCAGCGCTGCCTTGATCGGGTTTTGGGGCGAGCCATACTGATGGTCGAACACCGGCGCCCATTCGGCGAACTCGCCCTCGTTGGCCATCGCCTCGAACTGGGTGTCGCTGACGAAATGATAGTCGCGGCCTTCGACTTCGCTGGGGCGCTTCGGGCGGGTGGTGGCGGAGACCGACATGGTCACATCGCGGTCGGCCTCAAGCAGCATCCGGCTGATGGTCGATTTGCCCGCGCCCGAGGGAGAGGAAAGGACGATCAGCAGTCCGCGTCGGCGGCGCACGATCGGCTGGTTCTGGTCGAGGTCCATGACTGCTGTTGCCGCGCCGGCCGGACGTCGTCAAGTTGGCGATGTTGCAGCGCAACATTTTTCTTGTAATCGCGACCCGAATCGCTTATTGTGCACTGCAACAAGGAGTAAGTTGCATGAGCGAAGTATCCAATCAGATTGAAAATGTGATCGACGCGACGGTGGAAGCCGCTGCCAAGATCGCCGCGCCGATCGAAGCCGCCACCGAGACGGTCAGCAAAAACCTAACCAAGGCCGCCAAGCGCGTCGCCAAGCCGCGCGCTAACGCCGCCCCGAAGGCGCGCGCCAAGGCTTCCACCAAGACCGCAGTCGCTTCCAAGCCGGCCGTTGCTACCGCCACTCGCAAGTCGAGCGTCAAGACCCAGACGAGCATCGCTCGCCGCAAATATGTTCGCAAGACCGTTGCTGCCGTGAAAGCCGTCACGGCTCCGCTCATCAAAGGAACCAAGACCATGACCGACACCAACATGTTTTTCGCGATGCCGACCCTGCCCGGCACCGACAAGCTGCAGTCGCTGTTCGGGGACGTGAGCGCCAAGGGCCAGGACGCCGTCAAGAAGAGCCAGGCGTTCGCCGAGCAGCTGACCGAAACCGCCAAGGCCAACATCGAAGCGGTCGTCGAGTCGAGCAAGATCGCTACCGCCGGCGTGCGTGACCTCGGCACCGAGATCGTCGCCACGACCAAGTCGAGCGTCGAGCATGCCCAGAACGCGATCAAGTCGCTGACCGAAGTCAAGTCGCCGACCGAGTTCTTCCAGCTTCAGTCGGACCTGATGCGCGCCTCGTTCGACCGCATGGTCGCCGACGGTTCGAAGCTGACCGAGCAAATGGTCAAGCTGACCGGCGAAGCTGTTCAGCCGCTGTCGAACCGAGCCAGCGTCAATGCTGAGAAGTTCAGCGAGCTGACCAACTAGGCTTTAGACTGGCTACCAATAGAGTGGCGGACCTTTCCTCCTCGGTCCCCAGTCCAGCGGCCCGCGTTTCCCCGATGTATGGGGGAACGCGGGCCGTTTCCGTTTTGGCGAATTTGCATCACGCAAGCGTCTTGCAGGGAAGCGGCACATTACCATATTCAGCTTATATGATGAGCAGAATCCAGATGAGTGGCGACGAGCCGATACGCAGTGGCGGTGTCGATGACGACGGTCGCGGCGGCACCGGTGGTGGTGGGCGCGACGACGGCGAAACCGGGGTCGTCACCCGCACCCGCCCACGCACCAAGAAGCCGAGTAACTATAAGGTGCTGATGCTCAACGACGATTATACGCCGATGGAGTTCGTCGTGCTGTGCCTCCAGCGATTCTTCTCGATGGGGATCGAGGATGCGACGCGGGTGATGTTGCAGGTCCACCAGCATGGCCTCGCGGTATGCGGGGTGTTTACCTACGAGGTGGCTGAGACCAAGGTCAGCCAGGTGACCGATTTCGCGCGTGAGAGCCAGCATCCGCTGCAATGCACGCTGGAGAAGGCGTGAATTAACCACTCCCTTGCAGGGAGGGGAGATAGAATCTAACCCGCGTCCATGGACTCAATTCACATCGTCGGCGGGCAGCGGCTCGAGGGGAAAATTCCGATTTCGGGGGCGAAGAACGCTGCGCTGACGCTGCTGCCATGCGCACTGCTGACCGACGAGAAATTGACGCTGAGTAACTTGCCGCGCCTCGCCGACGTCGATAATTTCTCGCATTTGCTCAACGGGCTGGGCGCGTCGACCAAGGTCGAGGGGGTCAAGAAGGATGAGATTGGGCGGCGGATGACGCTGCAAGCGAAGGAGATCGCCTCGACCGTTGCGCCGTACGACATGGTGCGCAAGATGCGCGCCTCGATCCTGGTGCTCGGGCCGATGCTGGCGCGGGCGGGGAAAGCGACGGTGTCGCTGCCCGGTGGCTGCGCGATCGGAGACCGGCCGATCGATTTGCACCTGCGCGCACTGGAAGCGATGGGTGCTAAGATCGAATTGGCGGCGGGGTATGTGGAGGCGGTCGCGCCCAAAGGACGGCTGCCAGGAGGTGATTATAGCTTCCCCGTTGTGTCGGTCGGAGCGACCGAGAATGCGCTGATGGCCGCGTCGCTCGCGGCCGGGCGGACGCAATTATTCAACGCCGCGCGCGAGCCCGAAATCGTCGACCTGTGCAATCTGCTGGTGGCGATGGGAGGAAAAATCGACGGGATCGGATCGTCACACCTGATCATCGACGGGGTCGATGGGCTTCACGGCTGCGACTATGAAGTGATGCCCGACCGGATCGAGGCCGGCAGCTATGCTTGCGCGGCGGGGATTACCGGCGGGTCGATCGACCTCGTCGGGGCGCGGCCGCACGACATGCAGGCCATTACCAACGCGCTGGTGAGTGCCGGGCTGATCGTCGAGTTCCACGACAAGGGGATCAAGGTGACGGCCGACAAGCCGCTCAGGCCGCTGGCAATTTCGACCGCGCCTTATCCCGGTTTCCCGACCGACATGCAGGCGCAGTTCATGGCCATGCTGTGCCTTGCCCAGGGCGAGAGTTTTCTCGAGGAGACGATTTTCGAGAACCGCTACATGCATGTTCCGGAATTGCGCCGGATGGGGGCGAACATCGACGTTCGCGGGCGCTCGGCGATCGTTCACGGGGTCGGGGAATTGACGGGCGCGCAGGTCATGGCGACCGATCTTCGCGCATCGATGAGCCTGGTCGTCGCGGGGCTGGTGGCAAAGGGGGAGACCGAGGTGCTACGCGTCTATCACCTCGACCGCGGATACGAGCGGCTGGAAGAGAAATTGTCCGCTGTCGGTGCGACGATCGAACGGCGTAGCGCTGGATAAGTTTCCGGGCACGCGCTAGCCTTAGCCCATGAGCAGCATCACCATTCGTCCGGTCGTCACCAAGGCCGACCGCAAGCAATTCGTCGACCTCGCGTGGGAGGTCTACAAGGACGATCCGGCGTGGGTGCCGCCGCTCAAGGACGAGGTCCATGGGCTGATCGACCCGAACAAGAACCCCTGGTTCGGGCATGCCAGGGCGCAGTTGTGGCTGGCGGAGCGGGGCGGCAAGGTTGTGGGCCGGATCAGTGCGCAGGTCGATCAGCTGGTGCTCGAGCATATGGGCCCGGGGCTTGGCCAGTGGGGGATGTTCGAGGCGCTCGACGGGGAAGCCGCGGCGGCGCTGATGGCCACGGCCGAGGTGTGGCTTCGCGAGCAGGGGATGACGCGGTCGATGGGACCGATCAGCCTGTCGATCTGGGACGAACCGGGCCTGCTGGTTTCGGGCTTCGACCAGCCGCCGATGGTGATGATGGGGCACCACCTGCCAGCCTATCGCGCGTGGATCGAAGGCGCGGGTTACACCAAGGCCAAGGATCTCTACACCTACCAG
>JANMWM010000067.1:0-4059 GCA_031394005.1 Sphingomonas sp. | reverse complement strand
CCGGCGCGGCGCCAGATATTTGCCCGAGCTGACCAGCCGCGCGAGCGAATTGCGAAGCGCGCCGACCGGCGGGGCGATCGACATGTCATTGTCGTTGAGGATGACGATTAGCCGATTGCCCGCGGCTTCGGCATTGTTCATCGCCTCATAGGCCATGCCGGCGGTCATCGCCCCGTCGCCGATCACCGCGATCGCGCGACCGGGCTGGCCGGACAGCTTGTTGGCGACGGCAAACCCCAGCGCGGCGGAGATAGAGGTCGACGAGTGCGCCGCGCCGAACGGGTCATACTCGCTCTCGCTGCGCTTGGTGAAGCCACTCAGCCCCCCCGGCTGCCGCAACGTGCGGATGCGGTCGCGGCGGCCGGTGACGATCTTGTGCGGATAGGCCTGGTGGCCGACATCCCAGATCAGCGTGTCGCGCGGTGTCTCGAAGACGTGGTGGATGGCGACGGTCAGTTCGACAACGCCTAGCCCGGCGCCGAGGTGGCCACCGGTGACCGACACTGCTGAAATCATCTCTTGGCGAAGCTCGTCCGCTAGCTGACGCAGTTCGGCCTTGGGCAGCCCGCGAATGTCGGCGGGCGAGGCGATGGTATCGAGCAGCGGCGTGCTTGGGTTGGGAGACGCGGGACGATCAGTCATCGTCCTGCCCTAGCTGGATTTATACGCTTGCGAAAGCGCACCAGCCTCAGGCGCAATCGCCGCACTTGCCGCGGACCTCGATCACCGGGCGCGACGGCTCGAACCCCGCGCCAGTGGCGGCGTCGCGCACCCCGCTGGTGATCTTGTCGTCGTCGAGATGCTTGATCTGACCGCAGTCGTCACAGATCAGGAAGATGCAGTCGTGAAGGCAGCCAGGGTGACTATTGGCGACATAAGCGTTGGCGCTTTCGACCCGCATCGCCAGGTTCGACGCCACAAACAGGTCGAGGATTCGGTAGACGCTGTTCGCCGCGACCCGCCGTCCCTGCGCCTTTGAGACGGCCTCGGCGATGTCATAGGCCGACGCTGGCTTTTCGAACCCCGCCAAAGCGTCGAATACCGCGGCGCGCATGTCGGTCCACTGTTTACCCTTGGCGGTCAGCCGGTAGCGCGCTGCATCCTTAAGCGACTCGCCCTCATGCAGGTGGTGATCGTGGCGACCCATAGAAAGGAGATAAGGCTGCCACGCCCCAGCGGCAAGCGGCGGCGCTAGTCTGCGGCGATGCCATTGAGGCGGTGCCCGAGTGCAAGGATCAGAACCCCGGTCATCGTGTAAAGTGCTTCGCCGCCGCCGCTTTCGGGCAGGGTCAGCGCACCGGCCATCACGCCCAGCCCAAGCCCGCCGACTGCGCTCGGCATCATGAATCCGTGATCGAGGATACCTTTGCCGAGCGCCAACGCGCCAATCGTCATGGCGACCGTCAGACCGACCTCGTGGATGATCGGCGACCCGAGCATGCTGCCCGCTGACGCGAGCATCGCCACGAACACCGTCGTGGCGACGCAATGGATCAGGCACAGCCCTGACAGCGTGATCGCGAAGCGGTCGAGCTTGAGTGTTGGATGCTGATGGGCGAGCGTGGTCATGACATAGCGAGGATATAGCATCGCATACCAAGCGATACAATATCACATCGCAGTCGCGCACGTAGTGAAATTTCCTGTCCTACTCGATGATATTCTGCGAAGGGGCGCGGCATGATCGTCGCGCTGCAGCTCTGTATCCATCCCTACTCCGGTGCTCGGGGGGCACGAGGTTTTTCCACCCCTGGGGGTCCGAACCTTCTGAACCTTCCAAATCCTACTCCGGTCGCAAACGCCGCGAAACCGCCAGGATTTGAGGCGTCGCCCGATCGCGAGAATCGGGCATGAACAGTGTCGCTTTGCTCACCCCGACCGCCCCCCTTATCGTCGCCAATGCGCGTCCGGCCGCAATTGCCCGATGGCTGCTCGCCATCGCCGGCCTCGTCTTCGCGATGGTCGTCGTCGGCGGGATCACGCGGCTGACCGAAAGCGGGCTGAGCATCACCGAGTGGAAGCCGATCGCGGGCGCGCTGCCGCCGCTATCCCATGCCGACTGGCTGGCCGAATTCGCGCGCTATCAGGCGACGCCCCAATATCAGAAGGTCAGCGGCCCCGCCGGAATGATGCTGGGCGACTTCCAATTCATCTATTTCTGGGAGTGGGTGCATCGGCTGATCGGGCGCGTTCTCGGAGTCGCCTTCGCCCTCCCCCTGCTATGGTTCGCTATCCGCCGCGCGATTCCCAAGGGCTATGGCCTTCGCTTGCTCGCTTTGTTCGCGCTCGGCGGGTTCCAGGGCGCGCTCGGCTGGTACATGGTCCAGTCAGGCCTCGTGAACCGCACCGAGGTCAGCCATTTCCGCTTGTCCGCCCACCTGCTCAGCGCGCTGCTGATCTTCGCCGGCTGCATCTGGACCGCGCTGGACCTGCGCATGCTCGCCGCCACCGACGACAACCGCCCTTCCCGCCTGACTCGATTTGGCCTCGGCGCGATCGCTGCGCTGGTGGTGCAGATCCTGCTCGGAGCGTGGGTGGCGGGCCTCCGCGCCGGCCAGGTGGCGAGCAGCTGGCCGCTGATGAACGACCATTTCGTCCCCGAAGGAATCGACTGGTCGAACGGCACGCTGTTCGCCCTGACCCACGATCCCTACCTCATCCATTTCGTCCACCGCTGGTGGGCATGGGGCGTGGTCGTCATTCTCATCCTGTTCTCACGCAGCGTAAAGCTGGTCAGCAGGCCCGCGTCGATCGCCATCCACGCCGCCTTCGGCACGCAGATCCTGCTCGGCATCGCCACAGTCATGACCGGCATCGCCCTGCCGCTCGCCGTCGCGCACCAAGCGGTCGGCGCGCTGCTGCTTGCGGCGACGGTGTGGGGTGCCCATCTGCTCGGTTCTGCCCACTTCCCGGAGCACCGCGCATGACCGACTATATTCCGCCCGCCGTGTGGACCTGGGACAGCGAAAGCGGCGGCCAGTTCGCCAACATCAATTGCCCGATCGCGGGACCGACCCACGACAAGAAACTGCCGGTCGGCAAGCATCCCTTCCAGCTTTATTCGCTCGCCACGCCCAACGGCATAAAGGTCACCATCCTGTTCGAGGAGCTTCTCGTCGCCGGGCACTCGGGGGCGGAATATGACGCCTGGCTGATCGACATCCGCAACGGCGACCAGTTCGGCAGCGGCTTCGTCGCGATCAATCCCAATTCGAAGATCCCCGCGTTGGTCGACCGCAGCGGGTCCGAACCGGTGCGCCTGTTCGAGAGCGGCGCGATGCTGATCCACCTCGCCGAGAAGTTCGGCGCCTTTTTCCCGGCGAGCGGCGCGGCGCGGGCCGAGACGCTGTCATGGCTGATGTGGCAGATGGGCAGCGCGCCGTTCCTGGGCGGCGGCTTCGGCCATTTCTTCGCCTATGCGCCCGAGAAATACGAATATCCGATCAACCGCTATGCAATGGAAGTGAAGCGCCAGCTCGACGTGCTCGACCGGCAGCTGGCTGACCATGAATATATCACCGGCGGCGACTACGGCATCGCCGACATGGCAATCTGGGCGTGGTATGGTTTGGTCGCCCTCGGACAGGTCTATGTCACGACCGACTATGACGCCGCCACCTTCCTTGACGTCGGCGGCTATGCCAACCTCCAGCGCTGGGCAAAGGCGATCGCCGAGCGGCCCGCGGTTAAGCGCGGGCGGATGGTCAATCGCGCTACGGGGGACCCCGCTGAGCAACTGCGCGAGCGCCATGAAGCGAGCGATTTCGACACGCGGACATGGGACAAGATCAAGCCAGCAGAATGACCGGGTATCATTTTACCCACCTAGAACTGCGCGCATTTGCTTGACTTTCTGGCCCTTCGCCAGCAATAGTAGTTCCTGCGGTTCCTCCCGGGGTGCCTCCCACATAGTTAAAGGTCTCCCCCGCCCATGAAGGCGCTCATGAAGACCACCAAGTCGGTAAAGCCGGCCGAGGTGGATAAGAAATGGCATCTGATCGATGCCGATGGTCTGGTCGTCGGGCGTCTCGCCTCGATCGTCGCCAACATCCTGCGCGG
>JANMWM010000020.1:0-7727 GCA_031394005.1 Sphingomonas sp. | reverse complement strand
CGCGCGGTCCCGCCGCGAACCACCCCTCGTCAGTTCCGCAACATCGACGGCGAGATACCCACCTCGGTCACCACCTGCATCAATGGCCGACCGCTGCTTTCCAGCAGCGCGACCGCCTCTCGCTTGAACTCGAAAGAAAACTCCCTTCTCATCTTCGGCATTGAACACCTCCATGCCCTCACCGGCTTAGCAAAGGTGTCCACTGAATCGAGGGACCATCAGGGCGGGTGTGGTCATAAAATGAATTATCGGCAGCTATCACTAGACCCCCCGCAGCGATACGGGGCCTTTTGTTCGTGGAGAAAGACGATCTTGACCGCGCCCTGCCCGGGCGTCCCGTCAATCGCGCAGCCGATAGACCTGCCGGTAGCGCTGTCCGGTCCGTAGCTGGAACGACAGCGCGTAATGGGCGGCAAGCGCCGCCCGGACGATGGCATAGGTCGCCCGATTGCCGCGGTCGAACGGCGGGTCGTCGAGCACCACGGTCGTCGGACGCTGCGCCATGATCCGCCTGACCTCGGCGCCCGGGTCGACGCCGAGCGCCCCGATGCTCGCCTCGTTGCCCATGTTGAGGTGCCCCGGAAACACAAACCGCGACAACAGGCACGAGTTCGTCAGCCGGTAGAGCGCGGTATAGCCGTCGTAGACATAGAGGCAACCCTTCCCCGGGTCGGCGGCCCGCGCCATCGCCGCGGCTTCGGGCGCCCCGCCCTTCATTGATCGAAGCGAATGGAGCACGATTTGCGACGCCGCGAAGGCTACCAGCAGCATCGCCGCAACCGCCCCCTTGCCGCGACCGGAGGCACCGAGGCGAGGCGCGGCGGCGAGGAGGGCGGGGACCAGCACCGGCATGGCATAATGCGGGCTGGGGAAACTGCGCATCACCAGCATCCCCGCGATCGCGGCCATGAGCCACTGCCGGACGAAGCGCCGCCGCTCGCCGACGAGCGGATCGTCGCTCGCCGGTACGAAGGCGGCGCAGGCGAGGATCGGGGAGAGCGTCGCGATGATGGTCAGCAGGCCTACCGCGCTAGTCATCACAGGATCGCCCGACTTGCCCCACATGGACACGAAATTAGCGAACACGAATTCGTGGGCGTGCCCGATTGTGAGGTAGGCAAGGAACGCGGCGATGGTCGGCGCCAATGCCGTCGCAATCCAGCACAGGGCCAGCCCCAATAGCCGCGCCGCGCCTTGCCGTTCCCGCGACGCCGCAATCAGCATCACGCCGCCCAGGAATACCCCTTCGAACAGCGCGGTATATTTGATCTGCATCGCCAGCCCGACGAGCAGCATCGGGGTCAGCCCCGAGAGGGCGGTCACTCGTCGCTGCTCGATCAGCCGCTGCGTCATCATCGCGGCGGCCAGCACGGGCAGGTTGAAGAATACCGGTGCCTGGCCAGCTTCGCCCTCGAGGAAGTCGAGCCACAGCAGATAGAAGATCGCCGCGGCGACCGCCCCCACCCGTCCCGTCACCCGTTCGGCGAACCGCCAGATCAGCAGCGCCGTGCCGAGCGCGAAACCGCCGGCGACGAGCTGATACTGAACTGTGCCCTCACCCCCGAGCAGGCGGACGAAGCCATAGATCAGGAACAGCCCGACCGGCTTTCGATCGAAAATGTCGACGAACGGGATCGCGCCATGTAGCATCCGGTCGCCGACGAGCAGATAGAATTGCTCATCGTAGCCGATCACCGGATTGCCGAACGTCTGCCCGCGAGCTGCGACCGCGATGAGCAGTAGCAAAGTGGGAATGGCAAGCCTGTTCAGAAGCGGTGCGCGATTAGGCCCGATCAGTCCGCCCGCGGTCGAAACATTCACGCGACTTCCCGGTCGCTGCCTATTGGACCGGCGAGCAGTGCCGGCTGAAGCATGGTCGGGCGATCATCATTGCGGCCCACCAGCGTCGGGTGGGCGCGACCGGGGACGCAGCGCGCGATCTTGGTGAACGCCTCGAGATAGGCGCTTGCTCCTGCCTCGATCGTGAAGCTCGGCGCGTCGAAGTCTTGCCTTGGCCGGTCGGTGCCGGCGTGGCGCGCTTCGTCGATCGCCGCGGCGAATTCCGCGACCTCCTGCCCCGCGACCAGCCGAGCGGGGCTCCAGCCCTCGAGCAACCCCCGGACCCCATCGCCGCAGTCGGTCGCGACGATCGGCATGCCGCACGCCATCGCCTCGACCAACGCTGCAGGAATGCCCTCATAGGACGACGACAGCAGCAGGATGTCATGCTCGAGCAGCGCCTCGGCCGACTCCGCAACATGCCCGGCAAAGTAAACCCGCCCGGCAAGATCGAGTTCGATCGCGCGCGCGACGAGGCCTGCGCGCTCTGGCCCGTCGCCGAAAATCGTCAGCCTGTCATCCGTCCTCGCAGCAGCCGCGAACGCGTCGAGCATCAATGGATAATTTTTCTGCCGAACCAGCCGTCCCATGGCCACGAACCGCCGCCCCGGGGTCCCGTCGCGCCGCGGTTGCCAGCGCTCGAGCAGCGACAGCTGCGCCAGGGTCAGCGCCGGATCGGGAATGACGGTCAGATCGACCTTGCCGATCGTCGCTTCGACATCGCCGCGCATCGACGGGTGCATCACGACCCAACCATCGATCAGCTGCGCCTGGAGCCACGCCCAGCGGCCATACCAGAACCGCGCCCACGGCGAGAGGCCGGGCAGGATCAGGTCGTTGCTGATCTTGGCGATGATTGGCGGGCACTTGCTCCTCAGCAACATCTTCATCAGCACGACAACCACCGAATAGGTATTGCCGGCGCAGAACAGCAGGTCGGGCCTCACGCGGCGAATTTCCGCCGGCAGCTTGAAGATCATCCACAAAGTCTCGAGCCGCTCACTCCAGCTACCGGGATGGGCAACCGCAAAATCGAGCCCGGCGGCGAGCTCATCCCGCAGCAGGCCCTGTTCGCGGCCGATAAACAGCGGGGCTTCGACCCCGACTTCCCTCCATCTGCGCACGAGTCGAAGCGCCACCCGCTCGACTCCGCCCGGCTCGAAGCTGTGAAGGAAGGTCAGGACGCGCAAGGTCGGCCCCATCGATAAGCCGGGAACTGGCGATGCGCACGTTTCTGCTCGGCCATAAATGTCCTTCGCGGTCGATCGCTTGCGCTTCGTAGCGGGCATCTGCGGCAATTTGAATTGATTATCTGCGCCTAGGAGCCGTTCACCCCCGCCCGACGCCGAGCAGCGCCGCCACCCGCGCCTTGAACGCCGCGAGGCTCGGGCCGTCGATCGCCGAATGGCTGATGAAGCGCACTGACATCGGGTTGATCGCCTGGCCTCCGCGCATCACCTCGTAATGGAGGTGGGGGCCGGTCGACAGGCCGCTGCTTCCCGAATAGCCGATCAGCTCGCCCTGCCGCACCGCCGATCCCGGCGCGACGACCATCCGGCTCATGTGGCTGTAGCTCGTCTCGATCCCGCCGGCGTGGGCGATGCGGACCTGCTCGCCATAGCCCCCAGCCCATCCCGCGCGCTCGACCGTTCCGTCGGCGGCGGCGACGATCGGGGTACCGTAATGCGCGCCGAAATCGATCCCCTTGTGCATCCGCATGAAGTGCAAAATGGGGTGCCAGCGTTCGCCGAAGCCAGAGGTGATTGGTGCCGAGACGGGCCAGAGCATCCCGCTGACCGAGCGGCCGGTGCCCGCGCCGTCATACCACTGGCTGGTCCCGCCGACGGTCCATTTGACGAGCTGAATGTTCGCCGCGCGGACCCGTTCGAGCCCTGCATAAAGCAGCGCCCCCGCCTCGCTCTCGCCGGTCGCGGCGCGGCGGTTGGCGATGACGAGGTCGAAGTGGTCGTCGGGGGACACCTCGCTGCCAAGGTCGACCTGCCCGCCGAGCGCTCTGAGGTAGTCCCCCGCCGAATCGGGCGCGACTCCTGCGGCGCGGAGTGACCAGTAGAGCCCGTCGCCGACCCTGCCCCTTATCCGCAGCGGGGTCACATCCACCGCGATCGCCTGCCGCTCGAGCCTGAAACCGCCCGGCGACGACACCACGGCCTCCTCGGCATCGAGCCCGGCACGAACCGAAACCCGTTCGACGCTCCGCACTCCGCCGTCCCTGCGGCCCAGCGTCACCGACACGCTCGCCCCCGCCGCGATCGCCGTCCCCGCCAGCAGCGCCTGGACCTGCCCGGCATCGCTATAGCGCGCGCCGATCCGCACCAGCATGCGCGCAATATTCTCTCCCGGCCCAACCCGTGCGAACAGCTCCACGCGAGGCCGCTCGGGCGCGCTAGCCAGCGTCTCGACCGCGCTGGTTGGCGCCATCGCCATGCCGGCATTGCTGCTCTCAACTAACGCGCCGACCCCGGCGGCGACAAACTGTGCCTCCTCGGCCTCGCTGACCGGCGCGGGATGACCCCCCGGCAACGGCTCGAACGGCGGCGCGAGTAACGCCGTCGCCACCGTCAGCGTGGTCAGCGTCGCGAACCCCCGCCACCATCGCAGCGAGAAAAAATCTTCGCTGAGGTCGATCGCGAGCTCGATCTGGCGCGCCGGCCTTCTCGCCCCGAAACCTGGACGCGCTAACTGTCCCCATTCGCTTCGTGCCAGCACGCGACGCTCCGATCAAAGCCGAACGCCCGTCCTGCCGGTCAATGGTTAATGTCGATTTAAGCACGGCCGCGTATCGATCGCTTGCACTTCGCGCGCGGCATGCCACATTCGATTCATGACCGCCCCCGGCGACGGCCTCGTCCGGGCCATCCTTGGCCCGACCAACACGGGCAAGACCCATCTCGCCATCGAGCGGATGTGCGCGCATTCGAGCGGGGTCATTGGTTTCCCGCTGCGCCTCCTCGCTCGCGAGGTTTATGATCGGGTGGTCGCGATGAAGGGCGCCAATTCGGTCGCGCTGCTGACCGGTGAAGAACGCATCGTCCCGACCGCCGCGCGCTACTGGCTGTGTACGGCCGAGAGCATGCCGGTCGGCTCGGCTGAAGGTAGTCAGGACTTCGCCTTCGCCGCGATCGACGAGGCGCAACTCGGTGTCGACCCCGAGCGCGGCCACGTCTTCACTGACCGAATGCTCCGCGCGAGGGGCCGCGAGGAAACGCTGATCCTCGGCTCGGAAAGCCTCAAGCCACTCGTCCGCAAGCTTCTCCCCCGCGCCGAAATCATCACCCGCCCGCGCTTCTCGACGCTGCGCTATGCCGGATCGACAAAGCTCACCCGCCTCCCCCCGCGCTCCGCCATCGTCGCCTTCTCGGCCGAGCAGGTTTACGGGCTGGCCGAGATGCTGCGCCGGTTCAAGGGCGGAGCCGCGGTCGTCATGGGCTCGCTGTCCCCCGCAACCCGCAACGCCCAGGTGGCGATGTTCCAGCGCGGCGAGGTCGATTATCTCGTCGCCACCGATGCGATCGGCATGGGCCTCAACATGGACGTCACCCACGTCGCCTTCGCCGGGCTCGAGAAGTTCGACGGGCGGCGCGACCGGCGGCTGACCATGGCCGAAATGGCGCAGATCGCGGGGCGCGCGGGGCGGCACCAGAAGGACGGAACGTTCGGCACATTGGGTCTCGGCGGCGAGGCCGGCGCGGCGTTCAGCGAGGCGGAGATCGAGGCGATCGAAGAGCATCGCTTCCGCGCCCTCGACGCGCTCTACTGGCGTAATCCCGAACTCGACTTCACCGACGTCCGCTCGCTGATCGCCAGCCTCGAGACCCCGAGCGGCGATCCGCTGCTCCGCTCGGCGCCGGTCGCACTCGACCTCACCGTGCTGAAATCGATCGCCGAGGATCCCGCGATCGTCGTTCGCAAGGGGCGACAGGCACGCGCATTGTGGGCGGCATGCGGGCTGCCCGATTTCCGGAAGGTCGGGCCGATGCACCATGGGCGCATGGTTCGCCGCATCTATTCCTACGTTGGCGAGGGCGGTCACATTCCGCACGAATGGTTCGCCGCCGAAGTCACCCGGCTCGACAATGTCGCGGGGGATATCGAGGCGATCGCCGATCGCCTCGCCGGGGTCCGCAGCTGGGCCTATATCGCTCAGCGCGCCGACTGGTTGAAGGACCCTACTAAGTGGGCCGAGCGCACCAGGTCGGTCGAAGCGCGGCTTAGCGACGCGCTCCACGCCGCGCTGACCCAGCGCTTCGTCGATCGCCGCACTGCCGTGCTGGTCCGCGATATCGGCGCACGGGGGGCCGACGCTCTGCCCGTGACAGTCGCCGCCGATGGCGAGGTCAGCGTCGGGCCCGAGCCGATCGGCCACCTCGCGGGGTTCAGCTTCACCGTCGATCCGACCGCGCGACTGGCCGACAAGCGCCTCCTCCTCGCCGCCGCCGAACGCCGCCTCGGCGCCGAACTCGATCGCCGTGCAAAGGCGCTGTGCGAGGCCGAGGATTCGGTCTTTGCGCTGACTATCGAGAGCGGCGGCTCGGTCGGCATCGCGCACGACGGCCACCTCCTCGCCCGTCTCGCCCCCGGCCGCTCGCTGCTCGAGCCCGCGCTCCGCACCGCCCGCCCGCTGGACCGCCTCAGCGCCACGCGCCGCGCAGCGCTCCGTTCGCGGCTGGAGGCATGGCTCGAGCGCGCCATCGCCACCCAACTCGCGCCGTTAAAGGCCCTCGCGATCACCGCCTCCAACAAAACCGCGACCCCCGGAGTCCGCGCCGTCGCGGCGATGCTCGCCGACGCTGGCGGAGTCATGCCGCGCAAATCCCTCACCGCCGCGATCGGCGCGCTCGACAAGGCCGACCGCCACGCGCTCCATCGCCTCAAGATCCGCCTTGGCGCGCTCGACGTGTTCGTCCCCGCCCTGCTCAAGCCCGCCGCCCAACACTGGCGCGCCGCGCTCGGGGCCGTCCGTCACGCCCAGCCGATGCCGCGCCTCGCCCCACCCGGTGCCGCCACGCTCGACGGCAGCGCCGACCCGCGCGGAGCAATCCTCGCCTATCGCCGCTTCGGCTCGACATGGCTGCGCATCGACCTCGCCGACCGTATCGCGTCCCATGCGCATTCCGCGCGAGCAGCAGGAAAGACCGAGCCGATCGACCCCGCGCTGGTCACCTCGCTCGGGCTCGACGCCGATGGCCTTCGCAATCTCATGGCCGAAGTCGGCTTCGTCCCTGTTTCTGGCCAGGCCGGCCCCAACTGGCGCTGGCGCGGGCGACGGCCTGACCGCACCCCCGTCGCTCCGCCCCGCCCCGGCAACGCCTTCGCCGCGCTGGCCGGGCTCAAGGCCCCGAAGCGCTAGGTGCGGATCGACCGCTACCTCCACTGCATCCGCCTGGTGAACAGCCGCACGCTGGCGCAGGCAGTCATCGGGCAGGGGATGACGCGGATCGACGGCAAGCGCGTGGCGAAATCGAGCGAGCCGGTGCGCGTCGGCAGCGTCATCGCGCTGCCCCTCCACGACCAGGTGCGCGTGTTCCGCGTCCTCGCGCTGCCCGTCCGGCGCGGACCGGCGAGCGAAGCGCGCTCGGCCTATCAGGAGATTGACGAGGCAGGCGCGCCCTCTTAGCGCGGACCGATCACACGAGGAGCACTCGACCCATGACCTACGTCGTCACCGACGCCTGCATCCGCTGCAAATATATGGACTGCGTCGAGGTGTGCCCGGTTGACTGCTTCTATGAGGGCGACAACATGCTCGTCATCAATCCGAACGAATGCATCGACTGCGGCGTGTGCGAGCCCGAGTGCCCGGCCGAGGCGATCCTGCCCGATACCGAGAGCGGGCAGGAGAAATGGCTCGAGCTCAACGCCAGCTATTC
>JANMWM010000007.1:0-8119 GCA_031394005.1 Sphingomonas sp. | reverse complement strand
GTCCTCGCTGCCCTGGTGCTGGTTCCACGCGCCCATCACGAACGCGTCGTTGACCGAAGTCCCGACGATCTCGTCGATCCCCTTGGCCTTCAGCTCGGCGGCTTTGTCGACGTACGACGGCAGGTGCCGCGCCGAGCAGGTTGGGGTGAACGCGCCCGGAACAGCGAACAACGCGACCTTCTTGCCCTTGAAGAACTCGTCGCTGGTGGTCGGCTGAGGCCCGTCGGGCGTCGCGAGCGTGAGCGGAACGGAAGGAAGGCGGTCGCCGACATTGATAGCCATAATCATTCTCCTGAGGGGATGAGTGGGGCTTAGGCGCGACGCAGGACAGTCTCAAGGCTTGCACCAACCTGCCGCGGCGAACATTCTACCGCCGATGGACCAACCGCCCTTCTTCTCCGGCAAGCTGCTCCTCGCCATGCCCGGCATGGTCGACCCGCGCTTCGACAAGGCGGTGATCGCGATGGCGGTCCACGACGAGAATGGCGCGGTCGGCGTCGGCGTCGGCCGCACCCGCAACGGAATCCGCTTCCGTGACCTGCTGAAACAGCTCGACATCGCGCCGAGCGGAGCGCCCAATGTGCCGGTCCTTCATGGCGGTCCTGTCGAGCTCAGTCGCGGCTTCGTCCTGCATTCGGACGACTGGGGCGGTCAGGACACGATCCACGTAACTGGGCTCGGCGCGATGACTGGCACCATCGATACTGTGCGTCGACTTTCCCGCGGAATGCGGATGGGACATTCCCATCTCCTGCTCTGATTGCGTCGGGTATCAACTTCGCCAAACAAAAGGCTAATAGAATTGACTTCGAGTTAGCGTATTGCAAGATATTCGCGAACGGCCATAAGGCAGACTTCTACGGGATCCTGATCAAGGTTGTTCGGCGGATCAACTTCACGAGCCCGACGGATCCAGCGTTCGGTGACCGCATTCAAAGTTAGCTCGGCGATCCGAGCTACGCAGCCAATGCGAGCATTGTTTATACCGCCAACAAGCTTGGTATCCGCTACTCTGTAAACTATTTCAGCCACTGGACCATTGGAGCTTACGATAATTACTTTTCGTTCGAAGGTAGGCCTGCTCAGAACGCCGATCTCACGGCTGAAATATACTATCCTTCGGTCCTGTACCACGCCGTCAAGTTGACATTCGACGCGACGAATAAATTCCAATTTTATGTCGGTGTGGATAATCTGTTCAACAAGAAGCTTCCGTTTGGTCTCGTCGGCAACGAGGGAGGCAACCGCTACGATCCATTCGGTCGGTAGGTATACGCCGGCGCGAAGGTCGAATTCTAAGTCGACAAAACTGGAGGAAGAACTCGGGCCGTCTTTCTGGGCGGCTCTTTTTCTTTGTGACGCACGCTCGTATGACCGGCTGATGACGAGCGACCCAGCGGCGGATTGCAGATGAACGGGACGAGCAGCACCGCGATCCTGGTTACCATCGCCGCCGCGTGGCTCGCGATCGCGCTAGCCCTAACCCTGTTTGCCGAACGCCGCATCCGTCGCGCCAATGCCGTCATCGCCGCCGCGCGGACCGGCGGTGCGCTCCTCGCCAAAACTCCGGCGCGCCCGCTGCTCGTCCACGCCGACCGCCGCATCGAACTTGACCCGCAGCTCGCCCGTGATCTCGGTCTGGACACCACGCCCGCGCGCCTCGAAGACCTCGCCGGCGAGGACCACGGCGTCGTCGCCGGCGATCTTGCCGAACTCGATGTCGCGCTCGCCACTTCGATGCTCGGCGCCCAGCCGCTCACGGCCCGCCTCCGAGCCGCCGCCTCCGCTCGCGTGTTCGATGTCGTCGGCGGTCCCGCACCGGCGCCATTGCCGCCCACCGCGATCCTTCTCTGGCTGAGCGATGCCACCGCCGACTTCGCCCAGCGCGCCGGCCTCGCTCGCCGCCTGTCGCAGACCGAGGGCGCGCTCGACGCGCTAACCCACCTCATCGAAAACGCGCCCTTCCCGATGTGGTACCGCGGTCCCGACCAGCGCCTTGGCCTCGTCAACGCCGCCTATGTGCACGCGGTCGAGGGACAGGACGCCGCCGATGTCATTGCGCGGGGTGTCGAGCTGACCGAACCCGGCGCCGCCCGTGACGGCGCCGCCCGCGCTATGAGCGAGGGCAAGGCCTGGTCGCGCAACGCCCCCGCAACCATCGGCGGCGAGCGACGCATGCTCCGCCTCGTTGACGTCCCTCTCGCCACCGGTGCCGTCGCCGGATTCGCGGTCGATATCCAGGAACTCGAGGACGCCCGCTTCGAACTTGCCCGCAATATCCAGTCGCAACGCGACCTCGCCGACCGCATGACCGCTGGCACCGCCCAGTTCGACGTCGATCGTCACTTGAGCTTCTTCAACCAGCCGTTCGCGATCATGACCCAGCTCGATACCGACTGGCTCGCCGAAGCCCCCGAGTTCGACCGCCTGCTCGAGCGCATGCGCGAGAAAAATCGCATTCCCGAAGTGCGCGATTTCCCGCAGTGGAAGGAAGAGCGCCGCGGTTGGTTCACCTCGCCCGACGAGATGATCGAGGAAGACTGGATCCTCACCAACGGCGATCACCTGCGCGTCGTCGGGCAGCCGCTTCCCGACGGCGGATTGCGCGTGATCCTCGAGGACCGCACCGAGCAGGTCCGCCTATCCTCCGCCCGCGACACATTGCTCCGCGTTCGCGCGGCGACCTTCGACAATCTGTTCGAGGCGATTAGCGTGTTCGCCGGCGACGGGCGCCTATACCTGTGGAACCGACGCTTCTGCAGACTGTGGGGGCTTGACGAGACCTGGCTCGCCGAACACCCCCGGGTCGATGAGCTTGTTCCCGCGCTCGCCAAGAGACTCACCAACCCGACTCTCGCCGCGCAGATCCGCGAGCTTGTCCGCGCCGCGACCTCGGGTCGGCAGCAGGGTGGGGGTCGGGTCAGCCTGACCGACGGCCGTCACTTCGAAATGGCCGCGGTGCCGCTGCCCGATGGCAACGCGCTTTTCACCATGGTCGACGTCACCGACTCAACCCGCATCGAGGAAGCCTTGCGCGAACGCACCAGGGCGCTCGAGGAGGCCGACCGCGTCAAGACCGACTTCGTCGCCAATATGAGCTACGAGCTGCGTACCCCGCTGACCTCGATCGGCGGCTTCGCCGAGATGCTTGCCGCGGGCTATGCGGGCAAGCTCGCTCCCGCAGCGTCCGATTACGTCTCGGCCATACTTGAGTCTGTCGAGCGATTGTCCAAGCTCATCAACGACGTCCTCGACCTAACCCACGGCGATACGAGTGGCGTTGCGATCGAGGCCGAGCGGGTCGATCTCGCCGGTCTGTGCCGCGCCGCGATCGAGACGATCCACTCTCGCCTGGCGGATAATGACCAGACGCTCGACGTCGCCATCGAACTCTCGACCGGGATCGTCGTCGGCGATACCCGCCGCCTGCGCGAAAGCCTCGAGCACGTTCTGCGCAACGCCGTCGCCTACACCGAGCGCGGCGGCCACATTAGTTTCCGCGCCGGTGGCAATGATCATGACGCGATTGTCACCATCGCCGACAATGGCCCGGGGATCGAGGCCGAAGATCAGGCGCGCGTCTTCTCGCGCTTTCACCGCATCGGCGGCGGCGCTCGGGGCGAGGCGGCGCTCGGGCTTGGGCTGCCGCTCACCCGCCAGTTCATCGAGGCGCATGGTGGAACCGTCGAACTGGTCTCGGAGCGAGGGGAGGGCACCGCCGTGACCCTTACCATCCCTCGCACGCCGTCCGTTCCCATACCCGCTTCCGTGCCCGCCAAATGACCCTCGCTGATGAAGCCGCCACTCAAGCCTTCGGTACCGCACTTGCCGCCGCGCTCCGCCCGGGCGACGTTGTCACCCTCTCCGGCCCGCTCGGCGCCGGCAAGACGACCCTCGCGCGCGCTCTGCTCCACGCCCTTGGCGAAGAAGGGGAAGTGCCGAGCCCAAGCTTCGCGCTGGTCCAGCCGTACGACGACCTCCGGCTTCCCGTGTGGCACGCCGATCTCTACCGCATCAACGACCCATCCGAGCTCGCCGAACTCGGCCTCGACGAAATCCGCTCCGACGGCGTACTGATCGTCGAATGGCCCGAGCGCGCCCCCGGCGCATGGCCCAATGCGCTCGCTTTGTCGCTCGAACCGCTCGACAGCGCAGACCTGCGCTTGACAGCCAAAGTCCCGCCGTCATGGGAAGAGCGATGGCCGCTGCCCAATTTTCCCCGATGATCCCGCCCGCCGCCGCACTCGACTTCCTCGCCGCTAATGGCTGGGGCGGGGCGCGTATCGAGCCGCTTGCTGGCGACGCCTCGTTTCGCCGCTATTTCCGCGTCGTTGGCGACGACCGCACTGCAGTGCTGATGGATGCCCCCCCGCCGCACGAGGATCCGCGTCCGTTCGCCGCGGTCGCCGATTGGCTCGATGAGGTCGGCCTGACCCCGCCGCCGATCCTCGCCCGCGATCTCGAAGCCGGCCTGCTACTGCTCGGTGACTTCGGCGATTCCCGCCTGCGCGAAACGCTCGACGCTGCCCCGCACCGCGAGGCGGAGCTTTACGCGCTTGCGACCGACGTCCTCGTCCACCTCCACCGCCACGCGCCGATGGCAGGGCTCAAGTTCCACGGTATCGACCAGTGGCTCGACGAGATCATGCTCTTCGCCGACTGGTACGCTCCGGCGACCGGCCTCACCATCGACCGCGACGAATTCCGCGAACTTTGGCGCGCCGCGCTCGCCCCGATCGGTGTCGACGGCCTTGGTCCGGTCACTGTCCTTCGCGACTATCATGCCGAGAACATCATGCTTCTCTCCGGTCGCGAGGGCATCGCCCACTTCGGCCTGCTCGATTTCCAGGACGCGCTTGCTGGCCACCCCGCCTACGATCTCTGCTCCGTCCTCGAGGACGCCCGCCGCGACGTCGCACCGGCGATCGAGCGCGCGATGATCGACCGCTATGTGGCCGCAACCGGTGCCGGGGAGGCGTTAGAGACCGCCTATTGGGGCCTCGCCGCGCAGCGCAACACACGCATCATCGGCGTTTTCACCCGCCTGTGGAAGCGCGACGGCAAGCCCCACTACATGGACTTTCAGCAGCGCATGTGGGGCCTGCTCGAGCGCGACCTGTCGCACCCATCGCTCGCCGCGGTGCGCGTTTGGTTCGATGCCAACATCCCCCCCGCCAAGCGCCAGCCGCGTGCCTGGACATGACCCGCGCGTTCAACCTTCGCGCAGACATCGCCGCCGCCGTCCCGCGCACCGCGATGATCATGGCCGCGGGCCTCGGCAAGCGCATGCGTCCACTGACCGCGACCCGCCCTAAGCCGCTCGTCCAAGTCGCCGGCAAGCCTTTGCTCGACCACGTCCTCGACCGGCTCGTCTCGGCCGGAGTCGAGCGGGCCGTCGTCAACGTTCATTATCTCCCCGACGCACTCGAAGCCCATCTCCAGACCCGCTCCGACCTTGACATCGCCATTTCCGACGAGCGCGACCTGCTGCTTGAAACCGGCGGCGGCCTCGTCAAGGCAGCCCCGCTGATCGATTGCGACCCATTCCTCGCGGTCAACAGCGACAATTTCTGGGTCGATGGCCCCGCCGACACGCTCCGCCTGCTCGCCTCGCAATGGGACGCATCGAGAATGAACGCGCTCCTGCTACTCGTCCCCCATGCCCGCGCCGGCAATCATGTCGGGCTGGGCGACTTTCACATGGACCCCGCCGGCGCGCTCCGCCGTCGCGGCAAAGCGCGCATCGCCCCATTTGTCTTCACCGGCATCCAGATCGTGGCCAAGCGCCTCCTCGACAACGCCCCCGCCGGACCCTTCTCGACCAACATCCTGTGGGACCGTGCGATCGCCGACGGCCGGCTTTATGGAGCAGTCCATCAGGGGCTGTGGTTCGACGTCGGCACCCCGCCATCGATCCGAGCGACCGAAGAAGCGCTTGCGCAAGGCTGACCGGCGGAGCCCGGGCGACCCGCTCGTCTACACGATTCCGACGCACCGCAGCTTCGCCGATGCGCTCGCTGCAGGCCTCATCGCCGAGTACTCCGGCGACCCGCTTGCGCTTGCTCGCGGCCGCATCCTCCTCCCCACTAACCGCGCGGTGCGAACACTCACCGAAGCATTTGTCCGCTCCAGCGGCAGCGGCCTCGTCCTCCCCCGCCTGATCCCGATTGGCGATCCCGAGCTCGACGACCGCATCGGGGCCGCGCTTGACCCGCTCGAGACAATCCTGCCGTCGGCCGTCGACCCGCTCGACCGCCTGCTCAACCTGGCAAATCTCGTCCGCGCTCCCGGCGAGAGCGCCGCGGAAAGCCTCCGCCTCGCTGCCGACCTTGCGCGCACTCTCGACCAACTGATCATCGCCGAGATCGACCCGGTCCGTCTCGCCACCGCCGCAGCCGACGCCCCCGAGCTCGCTCATCACTGGCAAGTCTCATTAGACCGCCTCCGCGCCATTCTCGAGCGCTGGCCTGCGATCCTGCGCGAGCGCGGCGCTGTCGACCTCGCTACCCGCCGCAACCTCATGCTCCGCACCACCGCCGAACGCTGGGCCAAGACGCCGCCTCCAGGTTTCACTATCGCCGCCGGGATCACTACCGCCGCCCCCGCGGTCGCCGCGTTGCTCGCGCGGGTCGCACGCCTTGCCGACGGCGCGCTGGTCCTGCCCGCGCTCGCGCTTTCCGACGCCATGCCCGACGAGGAATGGGATGCGCTCGGTCCCGACGACGACGGCCGCGCCGACGTCACTCACCCCCAGTTCCATCTGAAAGCACTGCTCGACCTTGTCGGCGTTGCGCGACCTGAAGTCCTGCGCTGGCGCACCGCTGGCCGCACCGCATCCCCCGCGGTACGGGCCCGCGCCGTGATGCACGCCATGACGGCCGCCGATTTCTCCGAGAAATGGTCCGCGCTTCCCCCGCGCGAGCGTCGCCTTACCGGCATCCGCGCCGCCGAACTCGCCGACCCCGCGAGCGAGGCCATGACCATCGCCGTAGCCCTTCGAGAAGCCCTCGAGACCCCGGCGCAGACCGCCGCACTCGTCACCCCCGATCGCGCGCTCGCCAGCCGCGTCTCCGCCATCCTCGCCCGCTGGGACGTCCAGGCCAACGACAGCGCCGGAATGCCGCTGAGCCAGGCGGCCCCCGGCACGCTCCTTCTCGGCATGACCGCCGCCGCCGCCGAAAGCCTCGCCCCTGTCGCACTACTCGCCCTGCTCAAGCATCCGCTCGTCGGCGGGGAGGGCGACGATCGGCTGACCTGGCTCGAAGTCGTCCGCGCCCTCGACCTCGCCCTGCGCGGCCCCCGTCCACCCGCCGGCCTCGCCGGCCTCGACGATCACCTCGGCCGCCACCCCGCCTGGGCTCGGCTGCGCCCCCACGTCGCGCAACTCTCCGCTCTGTTCAGCGGAACCCCGACCCTCACGACCCTCGCTTCAGCCTTGCGCGAGTCCGCCACCGCGCTTGCCGGCGACGCTGCCTGGCGCGGCCCCGCCGGCCGCCTCGCCGCCGAACTCCTCACCGAGATCGAGGCGTCGGGAGCCGCCGCGACTACCCCGATCACCCCGTCCGACGCTGTCCCGCTACTGCGCCAACTGTTCGACGAGCGCCCCGTTCGCCCGCCATTCGGTGGCCACCCCCGCGTGCAAATCCTTGGCCTCCTCGAAGCCCGCCTCCAGCAGGCCGACCTGATGATCCTGGCCGGCCTCAACGAAGGAACATGGCCAGCCGCCCCGCGCCCGGAACCGTGGCTCGCCCCGCGCATCCGTGCCAACCTTGGTCTGCCAACCATCGACACCGTCACCGGACTGTCCGCGCACGACTTCGCCAGCGCCTTGGGCGCCCCCCGCGTCCTCCTCACCCGCGCCCGCCGCGATGGCCGCAGCCCGACCGTTCCCTCGCGCCTATGGCTCCGCCTGCAGGCAATGACCGGTGGCGTCGCCCGAGACCACCGCCTGGAACGTCTCGCCGCCGCAATCGACCGCCCCGTCGGCCCACCCCCGCCCCACGTGCCCCCCCCCCCCCAAACCCCCCCAAGACCCCCCCCCCAAAACCAAAGCCCTCAACCACCAGGATAGGCATAAAGCCCACCCCGTAGCCATTTAACCCAAAGCCAAACAACCCAT
>JANMWM010000271.1:0-12318 GCA_031394005.1 Sphingomonas sp. | reverse complement strand
GCGGGCAGATGACCGGCAAGGTGTTCGAAAAAGTCGGGGTCAACGTCTCGACCGTCGGCGGCCAGATCAGCCCCGAATTCGCCGCCTCGATCCCCGGCACCGACGATGACAAGAGCTACTACGCCACCGGCATCAGCCTGGTCGCGCACATGGCCAATCCGCACGTCCCCGCGGTCCATATGAACACTCGCTACCTGACGACCAGGCGCCGCTGGTTCGGAGGTGGCGCGGACTTGAACCCCGCCCTCCCCAACGAAGTAGACACGGCCGGCTTCCACGCCTGCCTGCGCGCTGCCTGCGCAGCGCACGACCCGACCTTCTATCCGCGCTTCTCGAAATGGGCCGAGGAATATTTCTGGCTCCCCCACCGCCAGGTCGCGCGCGGCGTTGGCGGCATTTTCTTCGACCGGCTCGAAGATCATTTCGACCCCCATTTCGCCTTCACCCGCGACGTCGGCGAAGCGTTCCTCGACATCTTCCCCCAGATCGTCCGCCGCCGAATGAAACAGCCCTTCACCGACGCCGACCGCGAGAAACTGCTCGAATATCGCGGCCGCTACGTCGAGTTCAACCTGCTGTTCGACCGCGGCACGCTGTTCGGATTGAAGACCGGGGGCAACATCGACGCCATCCTGATGAGCCTGCCGCCGCTGGCGCGCTGGGCATGAGCCTCGATCCGCTCGCCCCGACCGAGCTTGCCGCGATCGTCACCTATCTCGAGATGCGCGAGCCTCCCGTGGTGATCATCCCGCCTTCTCCGCTGCGTCTCGATGGCCGCCCCGGAATCACCCCTGACACCTACCGCGTGCTGTTCCGCAAGGTCGGCGCACCGTGGCTGTGGTTCTCACGGCTGCTCCAAAGCGATGCCGATTTGGCGAGCCTGCTCGACGACCCTGCCTACACGCTCCACGCCGTGATCGACGAGGCTGGAAACGATGTCGGAATGCTCGAACTCGACTTTCGCACGGCCGGCGAGTGCGAGCTCTCGTTCGTCGGCCTGATCCCCGACCTTGCCGGGCATGGCCACGGCCGCTGGCTCCTCGCCGAAGCCGTCAGCCGCGCCTGGGCCCACCCCGGCGTCACCCGCGTCCACATCCACACCTGCACGCTCGACCATCCCGCAGCGCTCGCCGCCTACCGCCGCGCCAAGTTCTACCCCTACGCGCGGGCCATCGAACGCTTCCCCGATCCCCGCGCGGCCGGGTTCCTGTCCCCCGATGACGCGCCTCAAATCGCGCTCCTCGGAACGCTCGCCTCGCCCGCGGCGAGTTGCGCATAGACGCGCGCGAAAAACACCGTGAATACCACCGAGAAAGCCGCCTGTGCCACCGCCCCGACCACCGCGACGATCAGCGCCGCCACGGTCCACGGCTCGGGATCGCCGAACGCCAGCCGCACGCCCAATCCCGTGATGCTTGTCAGCGCCACAATCGCTACCCCGCCGCCGATCGCCAGCAACAGCGCCGCGCCAAGCAGTTTTACCACATGCCCCCGGGTCAGCGCGAAGCCGCGCTTGAGCAGCCGCACCGCCCCCCCCGCCTCGACCGCCGCGATCGCGGTGTTGAGCAGGCAGCGCAGCCCCAGGATCAGCGCCGCGACCATCAGTACGACCAGCAGCAGCGTGATCAGGATCGCCATCACCGGCTTTCCGCCGCCGGTCTTCGCCATCGCCGCCGCGCCGCCGCCCACGACCAGAATCGCAAAACTCAGCGGCAGCGCGATCAGAAATACCGACCCGACCAGCGCCGGCAGCCGCATCACCGCGTGGCGGATTGCCTCGCCGACCGGCTCGCGGTGCCCAATTACCAGCCGCGCGATTGCGATCTGCCCGATCACCCCGATCAGCAGCTCGGCGAACAGCAGCAACAGGAACGACGTCGACGGCACCTCGCCGCGCCTGACCGGCCCGGCCAGCCCCGCGATCACTCCTGGAAGAAACAGCAACGCCAGCGCAATCGGCACCACTAACCGCGTCTCGCGCGACACAAACGCCGCGGTTTCTTCCCAAGCCTTCGAAATCGACAGTCGCACGGCCCTCGTCTCCCCTCGCCATTCGCGCCTCTATGCGGGGCCGACCGCGCGGTGGCAATCATGAGCCTCGCGCTGCCGCCCCCCGAATGGCGAGTCGAATCCGGCCTCCTCGACTACCCAGAAGCCCTCGCCACAATGGAACGGCGCGCCGCCGCAATCCGCGTCGGCACCGCGCGCGAACTCGTCTGGCTGGTCGAGCACCCGCCGCTGTTCACCTCGGGCACCAGCGCCGACCCGTCCGAGCTTACCAACCCCGCCGGTTTGCCGGTCTACGTCGCCGGCCGCGGCGGGCGCTTCACCTACCATGGTCCAGGCCAGCGCGTCAGCTATCTGATGCTCGATCTCGATGCACGCGGCCGCGACATCCGCCATTTCGTCCACTGTCTCGAAGGCTGGCTGATCGCGGCGCTCGCCCGCCTCGGCGTCGCCGCGCGGCGCGAACCGGGCCGCATCGGCCTGTGGGTCGGGCAAGGCCCAAGCGAAGCTAAGATTGCCGCGATCGGGGTGCGGATAAAGCGCTGGGTCACACTCCACGGCCTCTCGGTCAACGTCTCGCCCGACCTCTCCCATTTTGATGGAATCATACCGTGCGGAATCCGCGATTTTGGAGTCACGAGCCTCGCCGAGCTCGGCGTTTCCGCCGATATGGCCGCTCTGGACGCCGCACTTGAGGCAGAATTTGCTGAATTTCTCACCATTTTGAGCAAGAAGCGTAAAGTCACTTGAGGCGGCGTAATCTTTTCGACTAATGTAGCTGTGGTTTGGGAAGCGGGGGTCTCTCGTTCCAGATCCTATAATCAAGGGAGTTTCTGAATGCGTGCTCTTATCCTGGTCGCCGGTGCGGCCCTGGCGGTTTCGGCTTGCAGCAGCAAGGAAGCCGCGAACAAGACCATGAACGTCGATACCAACATGACCACTGAAAATGTCACTACCAACGATACCACCGCGGTCGACGCTTCGTCGAACATGGGCGGCAACATGGCGGCCGACGCCAACATGGCGATGAATTCGTCGAACTCGATGGGCGGCAACATGTCGACCAATAATTCGATGAGCATGTCGACCAAGACCACCACCAACAAGATGTAATCATCTTGGCCGGTGTTCGCGCCGGCCGGTCGAACGATCAAGGGGCTGCGGGATTTCCTGCGGCCCCTTTTTTGCGCAGTATCAACCTTGTCACGCTCGCCAGATGGCCTAGATTCGCTCCGTCAAGGGCCGCCCGCGCGATCGGCCGTGGGAAGGGTTTGCCGTCATGTCGTCAGTTCGTGCCACCGCGCTCGCCGCCGCCGCGCTTTGCGCCGCCGCCGGGCCGCTTTCCGCACAAATCTATATTGTCCCCCCCGTCTTCACCAGCGATCCCGTCAGCGGCAGCGAAGAAGGTCTCGGCCTTCCCCTTCCCGGTGCCACGCCCGAGGAATATTCGGCGGCGCTCGTCTGGGGCCTTCGCTCCGGCCTCAACATCGCCGCGCTGCAATGCGCACGCAACGAATTCTACGATACCACGGGCAATTACAACGCGCTGCTCACCGACCATCGCAAGGAGCTCGCTGCCGCCCACGTGGCGCTGACCAACTATTACGCACGCTCCAACGGCGGTAGCGCGAGTGCGAAGAAAGTCGTCATGACCCGCGCCGGAATGAACGCGATCAACCAGTATGACACGCGCAGCTACAATGGCTGGTCAACTCTCTATGCCCAGCGCGGCTTCTGCCATCAGGCGTCACAGGTCGGCAAGGCGCTGCGATTCGTGCCGATCGGCGGGCTGTTGCCCTTCGCGCAGGCCAACATGCGCAGCTTGCGCAACAGCCTGATCTTCGCTGGTGACCCGCTGTTCGCGACGCGCCGCCCCTACTTCCCCGCGCCCGAAATCCGCTATCCCGACAATTGCTACGATAAGCGCGGCGACGTGAAGGCGAAGTGCCTGCGCTGAATCAAGTCCGCCTAGTTTAATCCCACGATCTTGTGCGTCTGGAGCGCGAGTCGCCACTTCGGCCGCACCATCACGATCGCGATCGACGCCGCAAGCGCCGCCTCGCGATCGTTACCATCCATCGGCTGGATCAGGTGATTCGCGAAATCCCACTTCTCCAGAGCGTCGAGGTTGATCCCCTCCTGCGGCCACACCAGTTTGAGCTCGTCGCCCGACTGCTGCACCACCACGCTCCCCGCCTTGGGGCTGATGCACAGCCAGTCGGGCCGCGGCTCGGCCGCGATCGTCCCATTGCTCTCCATCGCCACCCGAAAGCCCCGCGCATGCAGCGCCTCGAGCAGCGACGCATCGAACTGGAGCATCGGCTCGCCCCCGGTGACCACCACTAACCGCTCGGATAACCCTTCGCCCCACAGCCGCTCGACCTGGCCGGCCAGCATCTCGGCTTCGGCGAACTTGCCGCCCCCCGCGCCATCGGTCCCGACGAAATCGGTATCGCAAAAGCGGCACACCGCTGTGGCTCTGTCGACCTCGCGCCCCGACCACAGATTGCACCCGGCAAAGCGCAGGAACACCGCGCGGCTGCCCGACTGCACCCCTTCGCCCTGCAACGTCAGGAACGTTTCCTTGACCGCGTAGGCCATCAGACGGCGTAGCGCGTCGGGTCGGCGATCCCGGCTTCGGCGAACCCCTTGGCCCGAAGCCGGCACGCGTCACAGCGCCCGCACGCCCCGCCGCCAGCCCCCGGGTCATAGCAACTATGGCTCATCCCGGCGTCGAGCCCGAGCCGCCTAGCCTCGCGCGCAATGTCGGCCTTGGTCATATATTGGAGCGGCGCGTGGAGCGTGAACGGGTCGCCTTCGACCCCCGCCTTGGTCGCCTGGTTGGCCAGAGCCTCGAACGCGGCAATGAATTGGGGACGGCAATCGGGATAGCCCGAATAATCGAGCGCATTGACACCGACGAACAGATCGCGCGCCCCCGCCGCCTCCGCCCACGCCAGCGCCAGGCTAAGGAAAACCGTATTGCGCGCAGGTACATAGGTGATCGGAATACCGTCCTCAACGCCATCCTTGGGCACGTCGATATCCGCCGTCAGCGCCGACCCGCCAAAGCCCGTCAAGTCCATCGGCAGCACGATATGCCGCTCGGCAAGCCCCGCCGCGATCGCCCGCGCCGCGTCGATCTCGACTCGGTGGCGCTGACCATAATCGATCGTCAGCGCGAGCACTGCGAACCCGGTCTCCCTCGCCACCGCCGCGCACACCATCGAATCGAGCCCGCCCGACAGCAACACGACTGCGCGCCTTGTCACAGCGCGATCCCGACGCGCGGCGCGATCCAGAAAAAGGCGGCGTAAAGCGCAATGGTGATGGCACAGGCAATCCCGATCGCAGCCCAAAACTCGGTCCCAGATCGAATCAGCCAGGGGATGATCAGGAACAGTGGCAGCGACGGCAGGATGAACCACATCGTCCCCGCCGACAGGCTGACGATCTTGGTCGGATCGCCGCTATCACGCCACAGCCAGATCATCGCCATCAATGACGTCAGCGGCAGCGACGCGACCAGCCCGCCCCAACCGGGATAGCGCCTCGCGATTTCGGAAACCCCCGCGGCAATCAGCCCGGAAATGGCCGCCTTGATCCAGAAATAAAGCATGGCCGCGCCTCTAGCCCTCGATGGCGCACAAAAATAGGGCCGCCTTGCGGGCGGCCCCAGGAGCGGGTGCAAGACCCGATGGGAGGAACGCGTACTCCCTAGCGCCTCATCAGGCCCTAGGCATCTGTTAGCACACCCCCGTACCCTACGCCCCCGATGGTAAACCCATGCTTAACGGCGCGGACAATCCCCGGCGCGGCGCGCATGAAGCGCATAGGCAAACGGCAGCCCGCCCGAGATACCCTGGGTATCGACCCGCAGCGATCGCGGGGTGAGCAATGTGATCACGGACTGGCCGAACCCGCCCCCGGCGCAGGTGTACTGGACCTTTGCTTCAGCTCCCTGTTCGGAGATCACCACCCGCGTACACGCCCCGCCGCGATGCTCCCATTGGGTCAGGATCATTGGATCAGCGAGGCACACACGCTCTGCCGCGAACCCGGTCGCACTATGACTTACGTCCCACAAGCCGGGTCTTGCGTTACGCGGCGATTCGATCGCGGGGCCGCTGGCAGTCAACAGCATCGCACTCAATACCAACGTCGCCTGACCGACTCCCCGATGCCCCATCGTCATTTCGCGCTCATAACATGTGCCATCCGCTCGTCCTACATCGCGTCGGCCTCGTCCAGATGGATCGGGAAGCTAGTCGCGCAAAACGCGCAGTCGACCCGGATAAACCCGTCGTCGCCGACCATCAGCACCCGTTCCTCCTCGGGGAAGCGCGCGATCACCGATCGGACATAGTCGGGATCGCAACGGCACCCCTTCGACAACGCGATCGGCTCGAGCGTGCGAATTTCCTCTTCCTCGTGGAACAGCCGCCAGACAAGTTCGTCGAGTGGAAGTTTCGGATCGGTCAGCTCCTCGGCCTTGACCGACCCCGCCAGCACCGCAACATGGGGCCAGTCGGGATGGTCGAGCCGCGTGTGCAACCGCTCGCGCCCTTCCTCGCCCTCGGGCAGATGCTGGAACAGCAGCCCACCGGCGTGCCAATGCCCGTCGTCGCCCTTGCGCGCGGCAAGCCGGACCAGCGACGGAATCTGCTCGGACTGAGCGAAATAGCTTTGCGCCGCCGCCGCCAGACTGTCGCCCTCCAGCGGCACGATGCCCTGATATCGCTCGTCGGTTGCAGGCTGGTCGAAGGTGATCGCCAAGTACGCCTTGCCGAACAACGCGAACAACGACGGGGCGGGCCCCGCCTCGGCCAAACGCACCGGGTCATGTTTGACATATCCGCGCAGCTCTCCGCCAAGATAGTCGCACACCAGCAGGTCGACGATCCCGCCTTGGGTTTGCGCCTGCAGCGTCATCTGCCCGCCTTTGTCCTTGAGCAACGTGCCCAGCAGCGCGGTCAGCGTCAGTGCCTCGGCAAGCAATTGCTCGATCACCGGCGGGTATTTGTGGTTGGCGAGGACGGCATCGAGCGACGCGCCCAGCCGGGCCGTGCGGCCGCGCGCGTTGCGCTTTGGAATCGTCACGCCCAGCGCGACATCGGTGGAGAGGGAAAGGATCACCGGGCAAGAGATAAGAATGAGCCTTGGCGAAGACCACCCCCCACTTGTCATCCCGGCACACGCCGGGATGCTGGTTGGCGAAGGACCAAGGCTTCGACGCAGGGATCAGTGTCCCTTCCTCCGGGGATCCTGGGTTTCGCCGGGACGACGCGCTTCACAACCTGCCGAGACACCACAGCAGCAGCGACTTCTGCACATGCAGACGGTTCTCGGCCTCGTCCCACGCCGCCGATTGTGCCCCGTCGAGCACCGCGTCGCTGACTTCCTCGCCGCGATGCGCGGGCAGGCAGTGCATGAACACGGCCTCTTCCCCTGCGCCGAGCATCAGCGCCTCATCGACCGCAAATGGTGCCATCACCCGCGCGCGATTATCGCTGTCAGCCTGCCCCATCGAGGTCCAGGTGTCGGTCACGATCACATCTGCCCCCACCGCCGCGCTCGCCGCATCGCGCACGATGAGTACGCTGCGCCCGCGAGCCGCTGCGGCTTTGAGCACGCCCATGTCGGGCTCGAACCCTTCCGGGCAAGCCACCGTCACGTCGAAATACATCAGCGACGCCGCCTCGATCAGCGAGTTGCAAACATTATTGCCGTCCCCAAACCACGCCCATTTGCTCCCCGCCAACTTGCCCTTGCGCTCGATCAGCGTGAGCATGTCGGCGAGGATCTGGCACGGATGCGACAGGTCGGTCAGGCCGTTGATCACCGGCACGCTCGCCGCCGCCGCCAGTTCCTCCGCCCTCGAATGCGAATCGGTGCGAATCATGATCGCGTCGGCAAGGCGCGACAGGACCCGCGCCGTATCCCCGACGCTCTCGCCGCGCCCCAACTGGCTCGACCCCGAATCGAGGATGATCGCGCTCCCGCCGAGCTGCCGCATCGCCAAATCGAAGCTAACCCGTGTCCGCGTCGAATTCTTCTCGAAGATCATCGCCAGCACATGGCCCGCAAGCGGCGCTTCAGCATCGACCTTGCCCTTGGGCCAGCCAGCGCGCGCGACTTTCCGATCCTGCGCATCGTTCAGAATTGCCGCGATCGCCTCTCCGCCAGCGTCGGAGAGGCTGAGGAAATGCCGGGCCTCACTCACGCCGCTTCGCTGACCTTGTACGCCGCCGCCGCCGCGGACAGCCCATCGACGAACTCGCGGATATGGCTTTCCTCGATGTTGAGCGGAGGCAGGACGCGGATGACATTGTCCCCCGCTGCCACTGTCAAGATCCCGCGCGTGCGCAGGTACAGCACGAAATCGCGGCTGTCGGTCTTCATCTTGAGGCCCAGCATCAGCCCCATCCCGCGCACCCCTTCAAAAATCGCGTCATGATTGGGGATCATCTGCTCGAGCGCCGCGCGCAGACGCTCGCCGGTCGCGCGGACCTGCGCCAGGAACTCGTCGTTGGCGACGACGTCGAACACCGCCTGCCCCGCCGCTATCGCCAGCGGATTGCCGCCATAAGTCGACCCATGCGTTCCGACGACCATGCCGCTCGCCGCCTTCTCGGTGGCAAGACAAGCACCGAGTGGGAACCCGCCGCCAATGCCCTTGGCCGAGGCCATAATATCGGGCGTGATGCCATATTGCTCGTGCGCGTAAAGCGTCCCGGTGCGCGCAACCCCGCACTGGACCTCGTCGAGCACCAGCATCAGATCATGCTCGTCACACAACGTACGCAGCCCCTGCATGAATTCCTTCGACGCCGGACGAATCCCCCCCTCGCCCTGCACCGGCTCGACCAGGAATCCCGCCGTATGCGGCCCCATCGCCGTCTTGGCTGCTTCCAGATTGTCGAACTCGACCACGGTGAAGCCGGGCAGCAACGGCTCGAACCCGTCGCGCATCTTGGCCTGGTTCGTCGCCGAGATCGTCCCCAGCGTCCGCCCGTGAAACGCGTTGGAGAAACTGATCAGCTCAAACTTGTGCGGACTGCCCTTGGCATGGTGATAGCGCCGCGCGGTCTTGATCGCGCACTCGACCGCCTCAGCCCCCGAATTGGTGAAGAACACCGTATCGGCAAAGGTCAGGTCGACCAGCCGCTGCGCAAACGCCTCGCCCTGCGGCGACCCATAAAGGTTCGACACATGAACCAGGGTCGCTGCCTGCTCCTGCACCGCTTTCGTCACATGCGGATGTCCGTGGCCGAGCAGGTTAACCGCGATCCCGCTGGCGAAATCGAGATATTTCTCGCCGTCCTCGCCCCACAAATAAGCCCCCTCGCCTCGCACCGGCCGCACCGGCGAGCGCGGATAGACGGGCATGAGCGGCGTGATGGCCATACGGGGCTCCTGGAGGCGTGGTAAAACGGCTGAAGCTGCGCCTATACCGGGGGCGCCCAAAAAGGAAAAGGCACCCGAACCTCTCGCGAAGTCCGGACGCCTTCCCCAAAAACAGCCGGTGCGTGGTGCTGTTCTATTCCAGACTAAGTTCAGTCGTCGTCGCGATCGTCGCCATCATGGCGGTCGCCGTCGCGGCCCTGCCAGTCGCCATTGTGCTGACCATATTGGTTCTGGTACCCGAACCCACGGCCCCCCTATAACGGCCGTTGCGATCGGTCGCGTTGTAGCTGACGCGCTGCTCTAGCCGCTGAAGCTGGCGCTAGAACTGCCACTGCTCGCGCAGGTCGATCCCGTTATAGACCGACTGGCGAACCTGGTTGCGCAGCTACTGTGCTTCGATGTCGAGGCGATAGGCCTCCTGCCCCGACAGCGTCCGATTGCGAGCGAGCACCCGGATCTGCTGACGGACCTGGTCCATCCGCGAAATCAAGTAGCGTGCGCCGCCACAGTTGTTCTGATAGCCGTAATTCTGCTGGTAGGCCGATTATAGCCTTGCGCGTAACCATAGGTCTGCTGTTAGGCCTAATATTGCGCCGCAGCTGGGGCGGCGACGGTCAGCGTTGACGCGGCGAGCGCGCTGGTGATGATCAACCTACGCATTGCGTTGTCCTTTCCAAATAGTAGCAATGCTTTTACGCGCGACGCGCTGCGCCAAGGCTGAACGCGTCCGTTATCTCGCGTTCAACTTGCGGACGACCGGCCTCAGTTCTTGATCTTCCACCCACTCCTGAGCAGCGCATAAGCCACCGCCCACAGCAACAGGTTTAGCACCAACAGCCCCACCGCCCCCACTACCAGCGGCGAATCGGCGACCCCAAGCAGCCCATAGCGGAACCCCGAAATCACATAGAAAAACGGATTGGCATGGCTGATCGCGCGGAATACCGGGCTCAGCTGGTTGACCGAATAAACCGTCCCCGACAGCAGCGACAGCGGCAGCACGACAAAGTTCGTGACCACCGCCGACTGGTCGAACTTGTCTGCCCAGATCGAGGTCAAGAGCCCGAGCAACCCGAGCATCGTCGCCCCCATCAGCCCGAACCACAGCACGCTGAGCGGACGCGCGATCCCGACCGACACATTAGGCCACACCAGCAGCGCCAGCCACACCGCCGTCCCGACCAGGAATGCCCTCGTCACCGCCGCCCCGACGATCCCGGCGATCAGCTCGCCGACCGACAGCGGCGGCATCAGGTAATCGACGATCGTCCCCTGCATCTTGCCGACCAGCAACGCGAACGAGGAATTCGCGAAACTATTCTGCAGCATCGCCGAGATGATCAGCCCCGGCGCGATGAAATCGGCGAACCGCACCCCCATGATGTAGATCCCGGCGCGCCCTTGCGCGACGGTGAAGATCGTCAGCAACAGCAGCGCATTGACCGCCGGCGCCCAAAGCGTCTGCATGTGGACCTTCAAAAACCGCCGCACCTCTTTTATATAGAGCGTCTTCAGCCCGCCCCAGTTGACGCCGCTCAAGGTCGGGACCCCCGGCTCGAAGCGGACCCATGAGGAGTCGGATGATTGGCGGCTGGGCTGGTCGTTCACGGCGTCATCGCCTATCGGGCGGGACAAAGCTGCGCAACCTTATCGGACGCATGACAGAAATTGGAGTGAGAATGAGCTGGACTGACGAGCGCATCGACCGGCTCAAGGCGATGTGGACCCAGGGTTCGACCGCGAGCCAGATTGCCGAAGATCTGGGCGGAGTCAGCCGCAACGCCGTGATCGGCAAGGCGCACCGCCTCGGCCTCGATTCGCGCCCGTCGCCGGTAAAGGCTGGTAAGGAAAAGGAGAAGAAGGCCCCCGCCGCCAAGCCTGCGCCGACGCCGGCTGCCGCTCCGCCTGCGCCCAAACCAGCCCCTAAGCGCGAGCCCAAGCCCGCTTCGACCGCGCGCGTTAAGCCCGTCGCGGCCGATGACGACGATGGCCCCGATCCGCTCGCTCAGCCGACGCGCAAGATCACCCCGACCGACGCCTCGCGCATGCCCGTCCAGACGCTCGTCCCGGCACGCGAGGGTGCCGACCCGTCGACCATTCAGTATCGTTCGGTCGGCCCCGGCGGCTTCATCCGCCAGGGCCCGGGCGATACCCAGGCGCCGATCCCGCCCGCCCCGCCGCGCCGCCTTGTCCCGGCCAAGCCCTCGGCCGAAGTCGCCGATCGCACCAGCCTGCTGGATCTCAACGACCGCATTTGCCGCTGGCCGCTCGGCCACCCGGGCGAACCCGACTTCCACTTCTGCGGTGAGGCGTCCAACCCCGGCTTCCCCTACTGCGTCGCGCATTGCGGGGTGGCGTACCAGGCCCAACTCCCCCGCCGCGACCGCCGCCCGCCTCCGCCGCTACCCTATGGTGGACCACGCGTTCGTTAGGCCGTATGGGCTCGCGAAACCAGCCAGCAAGCACGTCCTCGGACAGCTCGCCGGCCGTGCTCGGCAAGCTGGCACTCGTGCACTGCAACCGTAACGTGAGGATCGACCCAGATCGAGTCCCTTCCTGCGCCAGGACGCGGGGGATGCCGCGATTCTTTTCGTCAATCACGTCGCGGCAACGATCGGTGTAAGAAGGCACATTCAGCCGGAGGGCAGTAATGGCTACGGGTAGGTGTTGCTGCAGCCAGAGCAGCGTCACGGTGAGCGGGTCACCGCAGTTGTGACCGACCTGCCATTGCGACGATTGCCGTCGACGCAGCGGCAGCGCGCTCGGCTGGTCGGCGTATTTTCCGGACGGTCACGTTTCCGGTTCGACGGGCAATCTCGCTGAATATAGCCCCGAGATCGACGCTCCCCAGACCCGGTGGTTCTGCCAAAATTGCGGCACGACCATCGCCTAGCTTACCGGCTG
>JANMWM010000268.1:0-3739 GCA_031394005.1 Sphingomonas sp. | reverse complement strand
TCGGTCTCGATCACGCTGGCGGCGAACGCCGTCGCGGGCAGCGCGGTGACGGCCGCGACGGACGAAAGACTGACAAGTACCGATCGCCGGGTCAGCGAGCTATCGACGATGAAGTCGTTATGGTCGTCACTGTCACACATCGTGCCACTCCTGCCGCCGGGATCGAAGGCCAATCCTCCCACGGCTCGCGACCATGTTCAAGAGGCCGAGCGCCCGCGATAGGTCCGGCCCATCCCACAAAAAAGGGCCCGGCAGTCTCCCGCCGAGCCCAATCCTTGGTCTTGCAAAAGCTTAGCGGCGATTACCCATGAAGCTCAGCATGAACTGGAACATGTTAATGAAATCGAGATAGAGCGTCAGCGCGCCGAGGATCGCGGTCTTGCCCGCCATCTCGCTGCCCGCAACATGCGCGTACATGCTCTTGATCTTCTGCGTGTCGTAAGCCGTCAGCCCCGCAAACAGCAGCACCCCGATCGCGCTGATTGCCAGCTGCATCGCGGGCGAGTGCAGGAACATGTTGATGACCATCGCCACCAGCAGTCCGACGACGCCCATGATCAGGAAGGTGCCGAAGCCCGACAAATCCTTCTTGGTGGTGTAGCCGTAGAGCGACAGGCCGAGGAAGCTCGCCGTCACCGCCGCAAAGGTCTGCGCGATCGACACCCCGGTGTAGGCGATGAACAGCGTCGACATCGACAGTCCCATCGTCGCGGCAAAGGCGAAGAACACCAGCTTCATCGTGCCGACGCTCATCCGGTTGGCGCCCAGCGACAGCGCGAAGACGAAGCCCAATGGCGCAAGCGTCACGATCCAGCCGAGGCCGGAAAGCCCGCGCCCGGTCTGGCTGATCAGCACGTCCTTGGCATAGGGCGCGAACAGCAGCGCGACGATCGCGGTCAGCAGCACCCCGGACGCCATGTAGTTGTAAACCGACAGCATGTAGGACCGCAGGCCCACGTCGCGAGCGGCACGAGGCACGCCAACCGAAGCGGTATTCACGCCGGTCACGCGTGGATCGAACTGGTTCTCCATTTCATCTCCTCTTCCGGGGGGCCTCAACGACACTCCCCGTGCCAGACTAATATCGTTGTTTCGCGAAGGCAGTTCAAGGGAAACACGACATCGTGCCTTCGCGGGACGGTCGCAAGGGTTGAACGCAGCGCCCGCCCGACCATCTACGACCTAGAGAAGTGGCGCTCCTCGGCGCTTGCCCCATGCGAACAAATATGGAACAAACAGGTTCATGCTGACTCATATTCCGAAGCATCGGTTCACCGCATGCTGACCCACATAAGCGTGCGCGGTGCTCGCGAGCACAACCTCAAGGGCGTCAACGTCGAGATTCCGCGCGACGCGTTGACGGTGATCACCGGCCTCTCGGGCTCGGGCAAGTCGAGCCTCGCATTCGATACCATCTATGCCGAGGGGCAGCGGCGCTATGTCGAGAGCCTGAGTGCGTATGCGCGCCAGTTCCTCGAGATGATGCAGAAGCCCGATGTCGAACATATCGACGGCCTCTCCCCAGCCATCTCGATCGAGCAGAAGACGACCAGTCGCAACCCGCGCTCGACCGTTGCCACCGTCACCGAGATTTACGACTACATGCGCCTGCTGTGGGCGCGCGTCGGGGTGCCTTATTCGCCCACGACCGGCCTCCCCATCTCCGCCCAGACGGTCAGCCAGATGGTCGACCGGACGATGACACTGCCCGAAGGCTCGCGCCACTACCTGCTCGCCCCGGTCGTCCGCGGTCGCAAGGGCGAATATCGCAAGGAGCTCGCCGAGTGGCAGCGCGCCGGCTTCACCCGCCTCCGCATCGATGGCGAATTCCACGAGATCGAAGACGCCCCCGCGCTCGACAAGAAATACAAGCATGACATCGAAGTCGTCGTCGATCGCATCGCGATCAAAGACGGCATCCAGTCGCGACTGGCGGACAGCTTCGAAACAGATCTGAAGCTCGCCGAAGGGCTTGCCTTTCTCGACCCCGCCGATCCGACTGAGGCTGATGAACGAGTCACCGCTTCCGGCATGAAGCTCGATTATGGCGCCCCCGGTCGGATCGTCTTTTCTGAGAAATTTGCCTGCCCCGTCTCGGGCTTCACCATCGCCGAGATCGAGCCGCGCCTGTTCTCCTTCAATGCCCCCCAGGGCGCCTGCCCGGCCTGCGACGGCCTCGGCATGAAGATGGTGTTCGACGAGGAGCTCGTCGTCCCCAACCACACCCTCTCGATCGCCAAGGGCGCGGTCGTCCCCTGGGCCAAGTCGCAACCCCCCTCGCCCTACTACATGCAGGTCCTGGGCTCGCTCGCTCGCGCCTATAATTTCGACCTTGCCACCCCGTGGAACGAGCTTCCCGAAGCTGCGCAGTCCGCCGTTCTTTGCGGCACCGGCGGCAAGCCCGTCACGCTGCGCTTTGTCGACGGCCGCAAGTCGTACGAGGTCAAGAAGTCGTTCGAAGGCGTCATCGGCAATCTCGAGCGCCGCATGGCCTCGACCGAATCCGCGTGGATGCGCGAGGAACTCTCGCGCTACCAGGCCGCCCACGCCTGCGAGACCTGCGGCGGCGCGCGCCTCAAGCCCGAGGCGCTATCCGTCAAGATCGCCGGTGAGGACATCTCGCTCTCCGCCCGCCGCTCGGTCGTCGACGCGCTCAAATGGTTTCGCGGCCTCGAGGAACAGCTCGGTCCCCAGCAACGCGAAATCGCCCGCGCCATCCTCAAGGAAATCAACGAGCGGCTGGGCTTCCTCGACAATGTCGGGCTCGACTACCTCAACCTCGACCGCACCTCGGGCACCCTGTCGGGCGGCGAAAGCCAGCGCATCCGCCTCGCCAGCCAAATCGGCAGCGGCCTCTCGGGCGTGCTCTACGTCCTCGACGAACCCTCGATCGGGCTCCACCAGAAGGACAACGACCGCCTGCTCGAAACCCTCAAGCGGCTCAAATCGCTCGGCAACACCGTCCTCGTCGTCGAGCATGACGAGGACGCCATCCGCCACGCCGACCATATCATCGACATGGGCCCCGGCGCCGGCGTGCGCGGCGGCGAAGTCGTCTGCGCCGGCACGCTCGAGGAACTCCTCGCCTGCGAGGGTAGCCTGACCGCCGACTATCTCTCGGGCCGCCGCTCGATCCCGCTCCCCGCCAAACGCCGCAAGGGCAATGGCAAAAAGCTCACCGTCCACGGCGCCACCGCCAACAACCTGCGCAACGTCACCGCGTCGATTCCACTCGGCACCTTCACCTGCATCACCGGCGTGTCGGGTTCGGGCAAGTCGAGCTTCACCATCGACACGCTCTACGCCGCCGCCGCGCGCATCCTCAACGGCGCGCGCATCCTCGCCGGCAAATATGACAAGATCACCGGGCTCGAGCATCTCGACAAGGTCATCGACATCGACCAGTCGCCGATCGGCCGCACCCCGCGCAGCAACCCCGCGACCTACACCGGCGCCTTCACCCAGATCCGCGACTGGTTCGCCGGCCTCCCCGAATCCCAGGCGCGCGGCTACAAACCCGGCCGCTTCAGCTTCAACGTCAAAGGCGGCCGCTGCGAGGCGTGCACCGGCGACGGCCTGCTCAAGATCGAGATGCACTTCCTCCCCGACGTCTACGTCACCTGCGACGTGTGCCACGGCCAGCGCTATAATCGCGAAACGCTGGAGGTGAAGTTCAAGGGCAAGAGCATCGCCGAGGTGCTCGACACCACCGTCGAGGACGCCGTCGAGTTCTTCAAGG
>JANMWM010000259.1:0-7731 GCA_031394005.1 Sphingomonas sp. | reverse complement strand
CCATCGGGATCGACCACAGAATCAGCGTGTACATCATGTACAGGAACGACGGGCGGGCGCGGCTGGTCCACGGGTCGGGGGACTGCGCCTCGGCGACGATCTCCTGCATCTGGGTCGTCAGGCTGGCCATTTCCCGGTCGCCTTGCAGCTTGAGTTGCTGGAGCTTGGCCTCGTCGCGCATTCGCGGGTCGGGGATGATGCGGTCGAGAAGCTGCGAGATCGGTCCGATGATGCTGTCGAGCAAGGCCATGTGCTGTCTCCGTATGGGTTCTAAGGTTAGGTAAAAGTGAGGCTTAAATCGATTTTTGTTGCGCTCACTAGTTGCCGATGCGGTTCGCGAGCCAACCATAAAGGAAGGCTTCGTTGGCGGGGCGGCGCTCGGCGAGACGGAGATAGTGCTCGCCCTGAAGCGCTTCGAGCGCGCGCAGCAGCACGGTTTCGCCGCTGGTGTCGCGCAGGCTGAGGAAGGCGTCGAGCGCGGCAAGGGTGCGCGGTCCCGAGCGGCCGTCTGGGGTGAGATCGGGATAGTCGCGGTCATTGCGGTTGAGCGCGGTCAGGCTGCGCTGGAGGAAGGTCGTGGCGACCGCGGGGCCCATGTTGGCGCCGGTGTCGAACAGTCCGGCGGCGATGCGCGGTGCGCGCGCGGAAATCGCGTCATAGCCGGGGCGGAGCCAGTAGAGGCGGCGGTAGATGGCGGCGGCTTCGTCGCGCGGCAGTTGGCACATCGGGCCCGCATAGCCGTGAGCGCGGGCGACCGCTTCGGTGATGCCAAAGCAGGTCGCTCCGCCACGATCGGCGGGGTTGGCCACATAGCTGCCCTCGCGGTCGATCAGCGCGTCGACGAGCTGGTCGACGGTGGCGGCTGGCGGCGACTCATATTATTGCATCATCGGTTCATTACTCGCTGATGCAACGAACCACAAAGGCACAGCCTTAGGACAGCGTTTTCTTGTGTCCCCGTATGATTGCGGTGGCGGCGGGGACGATCTAGGCTTGTGGGATGACCATCACCCGCCCCCGCCCGACCCTCGCTGTGCTGCTCTTCGCAGGATCGCTATCCGCCCTTGCCGCGCCTGCTGCCGCAGCGCCAAGTGCCGTGGAGCAGCGGATGATCGCGACGGTCGATGCCGAGCAGGAGCGGACGCTGGCGATGCTCGAGAAATGGGTAAACCAGAACAGCGGGTCGCATAATCTCGCCGGGGTCGAGGCGGTTGGCGCGATGGTTCGTGCCGAGCTGGAGCCGCTCGGTTTTGCAGTCCGCTTCTTGCCCCTGCGCGAAACCGGGCGGGCGGGGCATCTCGTCGCGCATCATGCCGGCAAGGGCAAAAAACTGCTCCTGATCGGCCACCTCGACACGGTGTTCGAACTCGATTCGTCGTTTCAGAAATGGGTCCGCAAGGGCGATTTCGCCAACGGGCCGGGGGTGAGCGACGACAAGGGCGGGGACGCAGTGATCGTCGCCGCGCTTCGGGCGATGCAGGTGGCGGGGGCATTGAAAAATGCCGATATCACCATCGTTCTGACCGGCGACGAGGAGGATAGCGGTACGCCGATCGAGATCGCGCGGCGCGACCTTGTCGCCGCGGGCAAGGCCGCCGACGTCGCACTCGATTTCGAGGGGCTGGCGCGGCAGGATGGGAAGGATATGGGCTCAGTCGCGCGCCGTGGTGCCGTCGGCTGGACGCTGACCGTGACCGCCAAGCCCGGCCATTCAAGCGGGGTCTTTTCGAAAGAAGTGGGGGATGGTGCCATCTATGAAACAGCGCGGGTGATCGAGGCGTTCCGCACCCAGCTGCCGGACGACAAGCTGACCTATAATGTCGGGCTGATCGGCGGCGGGCAGGAGGCGGTGCTCGACTCGGGCAAGATCCGCCTGACTGCGGCGGGCAAGACCAACATCATCGCCGCCACCGCCGTCGCGCGTGGCGATCTGCGCGCGCTGACGCCCGAGCAATTCGCGCGCACGGTGACGAAGATGAAGGCCATCGTCGCCGCCCCGCTCCCCGGTTCGACGAGCGCGATCGAGTTCGACAGTGACGCCTATCCGCCGATGGCTCCAAGCCCCGGCAACCGCGCGCTGCTGGCGCGGCTGAACAAGATCAATGACGACCTGGCCCTGCCCCGGATGGCCGAGCTCGATCCGCTCAAGCGCGGCGCGGGCGACATCAGTTTTGTTGCACAGGATGTCGACGGGCTGGTCGGGCTGGGTCCGGCCAGCACCGGTGATCACACCGCCGCCGAGACGGTCGATATCCCCTCGCTGTTCCGCCAGGCCAAGCGCGCGGCAATGCTAATGTCGCGGCTTTCCGCCGAGCCACGCGGCAAGTGAGACAGCCGTAGCGTCAACCGATTGAAACTTCGCACCTGTTGCACGCGGGCCACTTCCCAGCGCGGAGCCGTGGCGCAATAGACGCTCCCGACATGCCGAATACGGCCGAATGGGAGGATGTTTCATGATTGTTCGTCGTATTGCAGTGGCATCGCTGCTGGCCGCAACCGCACTCGGGCTCACCGCGCCCGCCGAGGCGCAGCGCGTTACGCGGATCGTCGCGTTCGGCGACAGCTATGCCGACAACGGCAATCTGTTTCGCCTGATCGGACAGCCTTTCCCGATCTTCTATCCGACCGGCCGCTTTTCGGGCGGAAGCAATTATATTGACTCGCTCAGCCAGATCCTGAACGTTCCCGTCGACAATTTTGCAATCGGCGGGGCCAAGACCGACAATACGAATACCGTAGGCGTCGGTATTCCGGGCTTCACAACCGAATATTCGAGCTTTCTCGCCGGCGGCGGGCCGGCTGCCTTCCCGCGGGTCAGCGGACGCTTTTCGCCAACCGACCTGCTTGCCGTCTCGATCGGCGGCAATGACGCACGGCAGTATCAGCAGAACGGCGGGACGGTCGCGGGCGCGGGGGCATCGGCGGCGACCGCCGTTGCCAGCGCCACGACCGGGCTGAACGCGTTGGTCGGGGCTGGAGCGCGCAATATCGATTTTCTGGCGGGTAATACCGCAACTCTTCCAGAAGTTGTCGGTAACACCGCCGCGCAGACGGTTCGCAACGCCTATTCGACTGCGTTCAACACCGGCATCCAGTCGACACTGGCGGGCTATGCGGCCAATGGCGCGATCGTCAATTACACCGACCTGAGTCTGATCGGGGCGCGAATCAACGCCAATCCGACGGCCTTTGGGCTGACTAGCGCGGGGGCGTGCCCGGTGATCTGCGTCGGCACGCCGTCGCAGCAGGGCCAGTATCTGTTCTATGTCGACCAGCTCCACCTGACCTCGGCCGGCTTCGCGATTGTCGCGCGCTATGTCGCGGCGCAGATGGAAGCGCCGCTGGTGCTTCAGGCGACGAGTGACCTCGCGCTCGACACCGCGCGCCAGTTCGGGCGGACGCTGACGCTGCGGATGGACGCCGGATCGCCACACAATGGTGAGCTGCTGAGCGGCGTGCGGCTGTTCGCGGTCGGCGACAGCTTCACGCGCAAGGTCAAAGCGAGCATGACCAACGAGCAGTTCAAGTCGACCAGCGTCGGCGGGACGGTTGGGATCGAGGCGGGCTTCTCGGGCGGTACCGCGGGGATCGCGGCGAATTACTCTCGGCCGCGCGTGCGGTTCGGCAATGATTCGGCGCGCACCAGCTCGCGCAGCATGCAGGTCGGCGCGTTCGCCGGCTTCGGACTCGCCGGCGGGTTCGCGCAGGGCTATCTTGGCTATGGCCATGACAAGCATCGCATCGAGCGCACCGGGGTGATCGACAACATGACCGCGCGGCCATCGGGCAATCACTATCTGGCGGGTGGCAAGGCGGGTTACCTGTTGCCGATGGGTGGCCTGCGGATTGGGCCGGTGATCGCGCTCGATTACGCCAAGGCCAAGGTCAGTGGTTACACCGAGACGGGCGACGCGGCACTGACGCTGAACGTGCGCGAGCAGCGCTTCTCGTCGTTGCGCGGCGATGCCGGGCTCGAGGTGCGCGGCGACTTTGGTGACAATGGCGCCAAGTTCCGGCCGTTCGCGAGCCTGGTTGCCGAGAAGGACTTTAAGGGCGACGGGCGCATCGCTTACTACGCCCAGACCTCGGCTCCGACGATCGTCAACCACTTTGCCTTCGAGAAGGCGAGCAAGCATCCCTATGCACGGTTGTCGGCGGGGTTGAGCGCGTCGATCGTCAACGCGGTGTCGATTGATGCCGGGGTGTCGGGGACGTTCGGCAAGCGCCAGGGCAACGAGACGTCGGGCCAGGTCGGGTTCAACTTCGGCTTTTAAGGCTCAATCAAGTTCGTCACGGATGAGGGCGGTCCTGCGAAGGGCCGCCCTTGTTATGCGTGGCACAGCGCGAAGGGGCGGAGCGGGAACGGTGAGGGAGCGGTGACGAGTTTGGTCGTCCCCGACAGCGCGATCTCGACCGAGCCGGGGCCGGTGAAGACTCGCGCGACGGCCTGGGTCGTGTCCGACGGCAGCTCGGTGCCGAGCCAGCTGCTCGACAGTTTGGCGGTGTCGCCGATCGCGACGGCTGGGACCGAGGCGACCTTGCCGTTGCCGGTGAAGCTGATCGTGCCCTTGCCGCCGGAGGGAGCGGCGTCGATCCGGTGGAACAGGAGCTTGCCGCCGTGGCAGACGATCTTGAACGCGGGGGCCTGGGGGCCGGCGCCATATTCGGCGGCGCCTTCGGCCGCGTCCCAGCGCCATGCCATGCCATCGGTCGGGAGGGGCAGCGAGGCCTTGGCGACGGCTTCGGCGGCAGCTGAGTTGGCAGGGGCGGCGAGCCCCGATGCCGGGGCATCGCCGACGGCATTGTCGGGTAGGGCGATGGCATTGTTGGCGACCGGCGACGAACGACCGCAGCCGCCCAGCGACGCGGCGATCATGGCGAGGAGCAGCGGCGTAACGATCTTGATCATGAAGCGGCAACGCGCGCCGGGCACTGGGGTTGCGTCGGGCTTGAATTGGCGCGGGGAACGGAGCTCCAATGGCGGAGCCGGCGGTTGCGTATCGCGTTCACAGGGAGGGATCGCGGATGGAACAGGTGATCGAGACGCCGTTGGCAAGCGCTGGCCGCATGAGGCGGGTGCTGAGGATCGTCGGTGGACTGTCGCTCTCCTCGAACGCGAGGGGTGCGATCGATTATACGATGACGCAAACCCGCAATGCGACGTGGCTGGCTGCGGCGACGCCCGAGCAGCGTTCCTACATCGACCATTTTCCGGCGCTCATGGTGGCGTTCTGGGCACTCGGCATTTGGGGGGGGCGTTCGTTATATCCATCCTGCTGCTGACTTGCAGCCGGCATGCCGTGACGGCGTTCGCGGTGTCGGTGGTCGGAATCGCGGGGGCGACTGTCTATCAGTGGCTGGTCTTGCCGGCGCCGGGGGTTCGAAGCGCGGGTGAGATTGCGTTCACCGTAGCGCTGTGGGCGGTCGCGATCGGGCTATTCCTATTCGCGCGGGGGATGAAGGCGAAGGGCGCGCTGCGCTAGGCGGCGGCGCCAAACGTCGTTTGATAAATTGCAGGGCGATAGCGCGGCAGCGGTATCGCGAGCCCGTCTGCCTGCGCCACTTCAAACCCACCCTTGATCGTCAGCGAGACCTGCGCGTTTGAACTATCTGCACTAGCGTTTGCTGCCACCCCACCGCGTTTTGCTCTGCTTGCCGTAGCGGGTCTTCCTCGTGCCCGGCTTGCCTTCGTTCGAATTGCCGACCGGGCGGGGGGCGCTGCGTTGTTGCTGGGGGATGCCGAGCTCGTCCTCTTCGAGGCGACGGATTTCGTCGCGCAGGCGCCCGGCTTCCTCGAACTCGAGGTCGGCGGCGGACTTGCGCATGCGGCTTTCGAGGTCGGCGATGTAGGCCTTTAGGTTGTGGCCGACCAAATGCGGGCGGTCGTCGTCGCCGGTCTCGACCAGCACGCCGTCGCGCAAGCTGACGTCGCTCATGATGTCGTTGATCTGGCTCTTGATCGACGCCGGGGTGATGCCGTTCGCCAGGTTGAACGCGACCTGGCGCTCGCGGCGGCGGTCGGTCTCGTTGATCGCGCGCTCCATGCTGCCGGTGACGCGGTCGGCGTAGAGGATGACGCGCCCGTCGATGTTGCGCGCGGCTCGGCCGATGGTCTGGATCAGCGAAGTTTCGGAGCGCAAGAACCCCTCCTTGTCGGCGTCGAGGATCGCGACCAGCCCGCATTCGGGGATATCGAGCCCTTCGCGCAGCAGGTTGATCCCGACGAGCACGTCATAGACGCCGAGGCGAAGGTCGCGGATCAGTTCGATGCGCTCCAGTGTCTCGACGTCGCTGTGCATGTAGCGGACGCGCAAGCCCGCCTCGTGGAGATATTCGGTCAAGTCTTCGGCCATGCGCTTGGTCAGCGTGGTGACGAGCGTGCGGTAGCCCTGCTTGGCGGCCTTCTTGGCTTCGTTGACGAGATCGTCGACCTGGTCCTCGACGGGCTTGATCTCGACCGGCGGGTCGATCAGCCCGGTCGGGCGGATGACCTGTTCGGAGAAGACCCCGCCCGTGGCTTCCATCTCCCACGACCCCGGGGTGGCTGAGACGAACGTCGTCTGCGGGCGCATTGCGTCCCATTCGTTGAAGCGTAAGGGTCGGTTGTCGATGCAGCTCGGCAGGCGGAAACCATATTCGGCGAGCGTGATCTTCCGTCGGTGATCGCCCTTGGCCATCGCCCCGATCTGGGGGACGGTCTGGTGGCTCTCATCGACGAACAGCAGGGCGTTGTCGGGGAGATATTCGAACAGCGTCGGGGGCGGCTCGCCGGGCATGCGGCCGGTGAGGAAGCGGCTGTAATTCTCGATCCCGGCGCACGATCCGGTCGCGGCGATCATCTCGAGGTCGAAATTAGTGCGCTGTTCGATCCGCTGGGCCTCGATCAGCTTGCCCTCGATGACGAGCTCCTTGAGCCGCTCGGCAAGCTCGTGGCGGATCGCCTCCATCGCCTGCTTCAGCGTCGGGCCGGGAGTGACATAGTGCGAATTGGCGTAGACCTTGACGCTGTCGAGGTTGGCGACCTTCTTGCCGGTCAGCGGGTCGAACTCGACGATCTCCTCGATTTCGTCGCCGAAGAAGGAAATCCGCCACGCGGTGTCCTCATAGTGCGACGGGAAAATCTCCAGATTGTCGCCCTTCACCCGGAAATTGCCGCGCGTGAAGGACTGGTCGTTGCGCTTGTACTGAAGCGCGACCAGCTTGCGGATGATCTCGCGCTGGTCGGCGTGGGCGCCCTTCTTCATCGAGAAGATCATCGCCGAATAGGTCTCGACCGAGCCGATGCCATAGATGCACGACACCGACGCGACGATGATCACGTCGTCGCGTTCGAGCAGCGAGCGGGTGGCCGAATGGCGCATCCGGTCGATCGCCTCGTTCACCGAGCTTTCCTTCTCGATGTAGGTGTCCGAGCGGGGGACATAGGCTTCGGGCTGGTAATAGTCGTAGTAGCTGACGAAAAACTCGACGGCGTTGTCGGGGAAATAATTCTTGAATTCACCATAGAGCTGCGCCGCGAGGATTTTGTTCGGCGCCAGAATCAGCGCCGGGCGCTGGAGCGTCTCGATGACCTTGGCCATGGTGAAGGTCTTGCCCGACCCGGTGACGCCGAGCAGCACCTGGTCCTTCTCGCCCTGCGCGGCGCCTTCGGTCAGTTCCCTGATCGCGGTCGGCTGATCGCCCGCTGGCGAATAATCGGACTTGAGCACGAACGGCCGCCCGCCCTCGGCC
>JANMWM010000220.1:0-1778 GCA_031394005.1 Sphingomonas sp. | reverse complement strand
CCGGGCAGGCTGATGTCGAGGTTTTGCGACGGGTCGTTGAAGAAATCGAACTGCGGATTGAACGAGCCTGATCCGCCGATCGAATATTTCTGGAACGAGACCTTCGCGCCGACCTTGACCAGATGATTGCCGTTCCAATGGAAGTTGGAGAAGCTCAGATTGTCGCGGAAGGTGATGCTGCGCTGCTGCACCGTCTGGAAATCGGCGCGCCCGCCAAACTGGACGAACGGGGAGTTGAAGCCGAACCCGGCATTCTGGTCGCCACCGAACGCCAGCTTCGACTTGAGGAAATCGACCGTCGCTTCGTTGAGTAGCCCCTCGCCGCGATAAGTATGGCTCAGCTTGGCGGTGTAGACGTCATTGTTGACCTTGGTTCCCTTCGACCGCGCTGTGTTGCCGCCGAAATCGCGCAGGTCGGTCTCCTTGCGGATGCTGCCGCTCAGTTCGATCTTCTGGCTTTCGGTCGCCTGCAAGGTCAGCTTGCCGAAACCGAGCTTTTCGCGGAACGGGCTGACGAAGCTACCCGCATAGATTTGCGGGTCGAAGTTGATGAGGTTGGCCTGCGTGCCCGGGCTACCCGGATTGACGGTACTGATGCGGTCCTGGGTATTGGCTTCGTAGGTGCCGAAGAAGAACAGCTTGTCGCGGATGATCGGCCCGCCGAGAGAGGCACCGTACTGGTAGCGCTTGAGCGGCTTTTTCGCCTCGTTGTTCTTCTTCTGGAAGAAGTCGCGCTCGATCAGCTTTTCGTTCTGATAGCTGACGAATGCCTCTCCGTGGAAATCGTTGGTACCCGACTTGGTGACGGCGGTGATGATCGCCGTGCCGGCATCCTCGAACTCGGCCTTGAAGTTGGAGCTCAGGACGCGGAATTCCTTGACCGCGAGCTGCGAGAAGGGGTTGCCGCGACTGACGTCCTGACCGACTATCCCGCCCTGATTGACGTTGCCCTTCAGGCTGACGCCGTCGATAAACACGTTGATCTGCGGCCCGCCGGTGCTCTCGCCGTCCTTGTCGGCGCCGACGCCGCCACCGGAGAAGGTCTGGCGGAACTCGCTCTGGTTGACGCGGATGCCCGGCGCGAGTGCGGCGAAATTGATGAAGTTGCGGTTGTTCTGCGGCAGGTTCTGGATCTGCTCCTGCGACACGTTGGTGCCGATTTCGGAGGTCCGGGTCTCGACCAGTCGCCGCCCGACGACGACGATCGCGCCGCGGTCGCCCGGGGGCGGGGTGGTGGCCGCTGCGGCACTGGTATCGGCGTCGAGCGACGCGGTTTGCCCAACTTCGACCGTCACTCGCTGGCTCGAGGTTGCACCCCCCGCCGCAGTGAACTTGATGTCATAGGTGCCGGGGCTCAACCCGGTTAGTACATAGCTGCCGGTCGGGCCAGTGACCGTGCGCGTCGTCGCATTGGTTTCGATATTCACCGCCGTTACGGTTGCGCCGGCTGCGCTCGCCGTGCCGCTGGAAACAACGCCGCGGATGGTCGAAGTGGTGAGCTGCGCAAAGGCCGGCGTCGCGGCCAGCAGCGAGGTTACGAGTAGCGCCGCGCGCACGACGTGGCGAAGCGTGGGGTTAGGCGTGCTCATGATGTTCGGCTCCCTGAAACGCAGTTGTTCTAATGTGATGTGAAGCATGGCCGCACGACTGGCGGATGACGAGGGTGGGGACGATCTTGTCGACTGGCGGCATATCGGCTTCGTCGGCAATTGCGGCGACGAGTTGGTCGACTGCGGTCCGTCCGAAGCGCGCAACGTCGATCCGCATCGTGGTCAGGG
>JANMWM010000189.1:0-14640 GCA_031394005.1 Sphingomonas sp. | reverse complement strand
CGCCCGCGCTTCCACCGGATTCTCCTCAAGCTGTCGGGCGAAGCGCTGATGGGCGACGGCCAGTTCGGGATCGATCCCGATACCGTGGCCGGTCTCGCGGGCGAGGTCGCCGCCGCCAAGGCCGCCGGGCATGAGCTGTGCCTCGTCGTCGGCGGAGGCAATATCTTCCGCGGCATTGCCGGCGCCGCCAAGGGCTTCGACCGCAGCACCGCCGATTACATGGGCATGCTCGCGACCGTGATGAACGCGCTCGCGGTGCAGAATGCGCTCGAGAAAGTCGGCATCGATACCCGCGTCCAGTCGGCCATCCCGATGGCCAGCGTGTGCGAGCCCTATGTCCGCCGCCGCGCCATGCGACACATGGAAAAGGGGCGCATCGTCATCTTCGCCGCGGGCACCGGCAACCCCTATTTCACGACCGACACCGCCGCCGCGCTGCGCGCCGCCGAAATGGGATGCGATGCGCTGTTCAAGGGAACTAGCGTCGACGGCGTCTACGATGCCGATCCCAAGAAGGTGCCAACCGCCAAGCGCTACGATCAGCTCGCGTTCAGCCGCGTGCTGGCCGACGACCTCAAGGTGATGGACGCGTCGGCCGTAGCCCTGTGCCGCGACAACAACATCCCGATCGTCGTGTTCAACATCCGCCAACCCGGCAATCTCGCCCAAGTGCTGGCGGGGCAGGGGACCGCGACGATCGTCCAGACGGAGAATTGACCAATGCCAGCCTATGACAAATCCGACATCCAGCGCCGCATGGCCGGCGCGACCGAGGCGCTCAAGTCCGATCTCGTCGGACTGAGAACCGGCCGCGCGTCGACCGCGCTGCTCGATCCGATTCAGGTCGAGGTATATGGCGCCAACATGCCGCTCAACCAGTGTGCCACCGTTTCGGTCCCCGAGGCGCGGACGATTTCAGTCCAAGTATGGGACCGCTCGAACGTCACCCCAGTCGAAAAGGCGATCCGCAACGCCGGGCTCGGGATCAACCCGATCGTCGACGGCCAGGTCATTCGCCTGCCGATCCCCGACCTGACTGAGGAGCGCCGCAAGGAACTCGCCAAGATTGCTGGCCAATATGCCGAAAAGGCGCGGATCGCGGCGCGCAACGTCCGCCGCGACGGGATGGACGCGCTCAAGATCGACGAGAAGAAAAACGAAATCAGCGAAGACGAGCGCAAGCGCCACGAGACCGAGGTCCAGAAGATGACCGACGACACGATTAAAGACATCGATGCAACCGCGCATAGCAAGGAACAGGAAATTCTCGGCAAATGAAGAATTTGCGCCCGATTTTTACGAAAGAGAGTGAGGATGCTCCGGCGACTGGTCGGGCGCGAGGGCCACGCCATGTCGCGATAATCATGGACGGCAATGGACGCTGGGCGGCGAAGCGTGGCCTGCCCCGCGTCGCCGGACACCGCGCCGGGGCCGAAGCCGTTCGCACCACTGTCCGCGCGGCCGCCGAGGCGGGGGTCGAGGTGCTCACGCTCTACGCATTCTCGTCCGAGAACTGGCGTCGCTCGGCCGAGGAAGTGTCCGACCTTACCGGGCTGATGCGCTTCTATCTCGATCGCGAGCTAGCCAGTCTCGAGAGAGAGGGTGTTCGACTCGAGCTGATTGGCGAACCCGAAGGCTTCGGTCCCGACCTCGCCGCCCGCCTTCAGGCTGCGGTCGAACGTACCCGGGGCAACAACAAGATCACGCTCGTCATGGCGCTCAACTATGGCTCGCGTGGCGAACTCGCCGCCGCCGCCCGTCGTCTCGCAGAGCGCGCGGTTGCAGGCGAGATCGCCCCCGCTAGCATCGACGAAGCCGCAATCGGCGCGGAAATCCAGACTGCGCGCTGGCCCGAGCTCGACCTGCTCATCCGCACCTCGGGCGAAGTCCGCCTGTCGAATTTCCTGCTGTGGCAAGCGGCCTATGCCGAGCTGATCTTCCTCGACACCCTATGGCCCGATTTTGACGCCAACGCTTTTGGTGACACGCTTTCCCAATACGGTCAGCGCCAGCGCCGCTTCGGCGGGCGCTGACGCAGCATGAGCGAACTCGCCAAGCGCGCCATTGCCGGCATCGTCATGATTGTGATCGCGCTCGGCACAGCGGTGCTCGGCGGCTATCCGTTCGCGATCCTCGTTGCGACGGCGGGCGGAGTAATGTACTATGAGTGGAGCCGGATCGTTCGCGGCTGGGGCCTGCACTGGATGGTCGCAGGGTTCTTCTACGCGCTGCTCCCGTCACTTGCCCTGCTGTGGATCCGCGAGCGCGGGCCGCACAAGCTCGAAATGCTGCTCTGGGTGTTCATCGTCACTTGGTCGACTGACATTGGCGCCTATTTCGCGGGGCGTGCAATCGGCGGCCCCAAGCTCGCTCCGACGATCAGCCCCAACAAGACCTGGGCAGGGCTGATCGGCGGAATGTTCGCTGCCACGCTGTTTGGCGGAACTTGGGTGCTCTTTTTCGATCTTAATCGGCTCATGCTCCTGCTCTCCCCTTTGTTTGCGCTCGGAGCACAGGTGGGCGACCTGTTCGAAAGCGGTTTGAAGCGCCGCGCCCGAGTCAAGGACAGCGGCAACTGGCTCCCCGGCCATGGTGGCGCGCTCGACCGGCTCGACGGGCTGGTGGTCGTCGCGGTGCTCACGGCATGCTATGAGCTTGCGATCATTCAATGAAACGCACGCTTTCCATCCTCGGCGCGACGGGCTCGATCGGCGGCTCGACCCTCAACCTCGTCGAGCGCCATCCCGACAAGTTCGAAGTCGTCGCGCTGACCGCAGCCAGCAGGGTCGCGGAGCTTGCCGATGCCGCTCGGCGCACCGGCGCGCGGTTCGCGGTGATTGATGACCCGGCACTGCTGTCAGAGCTTGAACAACGCCTCGCCGGGACGAAATGTTGCGCTGCCACCGGTCGCGATGCTTTGATCGAAGCCGCCACGTCGGCCGACCTCATCATGGCCGCGATCGTCGGCTGCGCGGGGCTCAAGCCCGTCATGGCCGCGGTCGAGGCGGGCAAGACGGTCGCGCTCGCCAACAAGGAAGCACTGGTCACCGCGGGCGACCTGATGATCGACTCGGCTAAGCGAAACGGGGCCACGATCCTTCCCGTCGATAGCGAACATAATGCCATCTTCCAGTGCCTTGCGGGCAGCAGCTCGAAGGAGGTTGCAAGACTCATCCTGACCGCAAGCGGTGGTCCGTTCCGCGACCGCAGCCTTGCCGAGATGCGCGCGATGAGCCCCGAGCGGGCGGTCGCCCACCCCAACTGGACAATGGGAGCAAAAATTTCGGTCGATTCGGCCACGATGATGAACAAGGGTCTCGAGCTGATCGAGGCGCATCATTTGTTCGCCCTGCCGTCCGACCGCATCGATATCCTCGTCCACCCGCAGTCGGTAATCCACTCGATGGTCGAATATATCGATGGTTCGGTGCTCGCCCAGCTCGGCAGTCCCGACATGCGCATTCCCATCGCCCATGCGCTCGCCTGGCCCGAGCGGATCGACAGCGGCGCCGCGACGCTCGACCTGACCCGGATTGCCACGCTGACCTTCGAGGCACCCGATCCCGATCGTTTCCCAGCACTCCGCCTCGCTCGCGCCGCCCTTGAAGCTGGGGGTGCCGCGCCGACCATCCTCAATGCCGCCAACGAGATCGCGGTCGCCGCCTTCCTCGACCATCGCATCGGCTTCGGCGACATTGCTTCACTGGTCGAAATGGCGCTCGAGCGAACCGACGCACGCGCGCCTCGCTCCATCGCCGAGGTCATCGACATCGATGAGCGCGCGCGCCATACCGCGCGACAGTTGATGACCGCAGTCGCCGCCTAGATGCTCGCTCAGCCGCCAGTCTGGTTCATTGCCGTGGCATTTCTGTGTGCGATAGGGCCGCTCGTTTTCCTTCACGAGCTCGGCCATTATCTCGTCGGGCGTTGGTTCGGGGTCGGTGCCGAATCCTTCTCGATCGGCTTCGGCCCAGAGCTTGCCGGTTGGACCGACAAAAGCGGCACACGGTGGAAAGTCGGCCTCCTTCCGCTCGGTGGCTATGTTCGTTTTACGGGCGATGCCGACGCCGCCAGCCGGCCCGGCGCGGCGCCGCTCACCGCCGAAGAGCAGGACAAGAGCTTCCACCTGAAGTCATGGTGGCAGCGCTTCCTCATTGTCCTCGCCGGTCCCGCGACCAATTTCGTCGTCGCCATTCTCATCTTTGCGGGTTTCTTCCTGATGCTCGGCATGCCGCACACCCCGCCCATTGTCGGTCGTGTGCTCCCCAATTCGACCGCGCACGCGATCGGTCTGCAGCTTGGCGACCGCATTGAGGAAATCGACGGCACCTCCATCGATACATTCGAAGACATCAAGCGCGCCGTCGCGCTTCGCCCCGGCGAAACGCTCGACATCCGTTTCGTTCGCAATGGTACCGAACAGGTCCGCCCCGGGAAAATTGCCGCCTTCGACCTTCGCGACCAGTTTGGCCAGACGGCGCGCATCGGTCTTCTCGGCATTGTGCCGACCGCGCAGGAGTGGGTCCGCCTGCCGCTGCTGTCGGTCATCCCGGAAGCGACTCGCTTCACCTTTTCGATCACCCGCTCGATGATCGACGGGCTCGGCCAGATCATCGGCGGCGAGCGCTCGGTCAAGGAATTGGGCGGCACGCTCAAGATGGCACAGATGGCCGGACAGCAGGCCAGCCTCGGCCCGTTTCAATTCATCGAGCTGGTCGCGCTGTTCTCAATTAATCTGGGATTCATCAACTTGTTGCCAGTGCCGATGCTCGATGGTGGACACTTATTTTTCTACTTGGTCGAAGCGGTCCGGCGAAAGCCGGTCAGCGACCGGACTCAGGAATGGGCTTTTCGTAGCGGGCTCGCGCTCATTTTGGCGCTGCTCCTGTTTACGACTGCCAACGACCTCGGCTCGTTCGGAGTCTGGGCACGGCTCGGCCGGTTGATCGGCTGACGAGCTTGATCGGCGGCGGGGGTTAGGGCAGGGCCGCAATGGGCGTCCGGTATGAGGCCCGATTTCATATTATAAGGGCGGGGACGCGTGAACGCAGCGACCAATAATTTCTTCCGGCGCACCGGTGCGATGCTTCTCATCGGCACCGTGCTTGGTTCTGGGGCAACGCCGCTGATGGCGCAGACCCGCGTTGCGGCCCAGCCCCGTTCTGTGGGCCAGCTCGCGCCAGTGACCGCGCCCGCCGCGCCGGTCGCTTCGGTCAACACCGTCGCTCCGCCGAGCTCGGGCACGATCCAGTCGATCGCGGTGCGCGGCGCCGAGCGGCTCGAGCCCGACACGATCCGCGCCTACGCCAATCTCGCGCCCGCTCAGACCTACACGACCGAGACGCTCGATACCGCGCTCAAGGACCTCTACGCGACCGAGCTATTCGCCGACGTCGTCATCGCCGGGGCCGATACTGGCAACCTCGTCATCACCGTGCGCGAAAATCCGGTCATCAACCGCATCGTGCTCGAGGGCAACAAGCGACTGAAGTCGGACAAGATCACGCCCGAAATCAAGCTCGCGCCGCGCCAGATCTTCACTCGCTCCAAAGTTCGCGCCGACGTCGATCGGATTATCGAGCTCTACAAGCGGCAGGGCCGCTTCGCCGCGTCGGTCGAACCCAAGATTGTCCAGCTCGACCAGAACCGCGTCGACCTGGTGTTCGAAATCCACGAGGGCGACAAGTCCAAGGTCCGCGCGATCAATATCATCGGCGCCGAGCATTTCGGAGCCGGCCAGCTCAAGAAGCAGATGTACACCAAGCAGGCGGGTGGTCCGCTTGGCTTCCTCAAGTCGAACGACAGTTATGATCCCGATCGCTTGGCCGCCGACCAGCAAAAGCTGCGCGCTTTCTATCTGACGCAAGGCTATGCCGATTTCCGCGTCGTCAGCGCGCTCGCCGAGCTCACCCCTGACCGCAAGGATTTCGTGATCACCTACGTGGTCGAGGAAGGCCCTCGCTACAAGTTCGGCAAGATCACCGCTGAGAGCGATCTTCGCGACCTCAACGCCGCCAAGCTCAACAACCTGATCAAGCTCAAGCAAGGCACCTGGTTCAACGCCAAGGCGGTCGAAGACACGGTGACCGTGCTCAATGAGTTAGCCGGCAACCTCGGCTATGCCTTTGCCGACATCTCGCCCAACTACGACCGCGATACCGAACATCATGTAATGAACATCGCGTTCCACGCCAACGAGGCGTCGCGGGTCTATGTCGAGCACATCAATATCCAGGGCAATACCGCGACCCGCGACAAGGTCGTCCGCCGTGAATTCCGCGTCAACGAGGGCGACGCCTTCAACGCGCTCAAGATCAAGCGATCGCAGGACCGCATCCAGAGCCTCGGCTTCTTCCAGGAAAAGCTCGAGATCAAGCAGACCCCGGGAAGCACTCCTGACCGCGTCGACCTCGGGGTCGATGTCGAGGAGAAATCGACCGGTCAGCTGCAATTGTCGGCGGGCTATTCGAGCCTCGAGAAATTCATCATCTCGGCGTCGATTGAGCAGAATAACTTTCGCGGCATGGCGCAGACGCTGTCGGCCGGGATCAACTATTCGCGCTACTCGAAATCGATCCAATTGGGCTTCACCGAACCCTATTTCCTAGACAAGCAAATCCTGCTCGGAGGCGACATTTTCCGCCGTGATTACAACAGTTTCAACTATATTGGTACGACCCGCAACACGACCTACTCGCAACTCTCGACCGGCGCCGACATCAAGCTCGGTTTCCCGATCACCGAGTTCGCCAGCTTCGGCACGCGCTATTCGCTGATCCAGGACAAGGTGACTCTCGACAGGGCCACTTTCTATTCCGGCACTGGGCCGCTTGGCGCGACGTGCGACCCGCTCAAGGCCGGCCGCTACCTGTGCGACGAAATCGGCAAGCGGATTACCTCATCAGTCGGTTATTCGCTCGGTTACGACAACACTGACGGCATTCGCCCCACCCGCGGCCAGCGGCTCGCCTTCAGCCAGGATTTCGCCGGACTTGGCGGTGACGTCAAATATGTCCGCAGTCAGGCCAACGCCACGAAGTATTTCGCCCTTCCCAGGGGCTTCATTTTTTCCGCCCATGGCGAGGGTGGCTATATCCAACCGCTAAGCAGTTCGCCGCGCGCCGGGGTCGATGCAGTCCGCCTGACTGACCGCTTCTTCGGCGCCCAGCTGCGTGGTTTCGACATCCGTGGTATCGGCCCGCGCATTACGCGCCAGCAATATGATCTGACCGGCGCGCTGGTTCCGGTGACCAAGAACAGCAACTTCAGCGACTCGCTTGGCGGCCGTGCCTATTACATGGGTCGGCTGGAACTCGAGATCCCGCTTGGCTCAGGCGCACGCAGCCTTGGTCTGCGGCCCTCCGCGTTCATCGACGCGGGATCGGTCTTTTCGCTGACCAAGCCGGCGCTGACCAACATTGGCATCATTTGCACCCCGACCGCGACCAATGTTGGTGGCAAGGTGAAGTTTCTTGCTCCGGGCGCAAGCTGCGACCCGGACCCGGGCGTGGCGACCGGTTATTCGCGCACCCCGGGGTATCAGGAATTCTTCCTTGGCAACTCGCCCAAGCCGCGCTTGTCGATCGGTATCGGCGTTAACTGGACTTCGCCCTTCGGCCCCTTGCGCATCGATCTGGCAAAGGCCCTGCTTAAGCAAAAGGGCGACGAAACCAAGCTGTTCTCATTCAACGTAGGAACCCAATTCTGATGACCAAGTTCGTTCTTCTCGCGTCGCTCGCCGCCGCCACGCTCGCCCTCCCGGCCGTTGCCTCGGCCGCCCCCGCCAACATCGTCGTCGTCGACAATGAGCGCGTCTACGCCGAGTGCACCGCGTGCAGGGCGGCGCAGGTCACACTTCAGGGCCAAGCCACTGCGATGCAGTCGCGCCAGGCCGCGCTTTCCGCTCCGCTCAAGGTCGAGGCCCAGTCGCTGCAGACTGCCGCCGACGCGCTGGCTGGCAAGGCCCCCGATGCCGCTCTCCAGGCCCGAGCGACCGCTTTCCAGGCCCGGCAGAACAGCGCCAACCAAGAGCTGCAGCGCCTTCAGCAGAACCTGCAGTCGACGCAGGCTAACGTCCTTCGCCAGATCAACGCCCGGCTCGGGCCGGCGATCAACCAGGTGATGGTCGCCAAGGGCGCCAATCTCGCGGTCGACGTCAACGCGACGCTTGCCCACGGCGCCGCGCTTGACGTGACCAACGACGTGCTGGTCGCGCTCAACGCGAGCCTGCCCTCGGTCAGCGTGACTCCTGCGGCTGCCGCGGCCACCACCGGCCGTTAAGCTGAAGATGAGCGAAGAGGGGCGACCGGCGCTCGGCCCGATGGACGTGCGCAAGGTGATGGCGGCGCTGCCGCATCGCTATCCCATGCTGCTCGTCGACCGGGTCGAGCTCCTCGAGCCCGACGTGCGGATCGTCGCCACGAAGGCGGTGACGATCAACGAGCCCTTCTTCGCCGGCCACTTCCCCGGACGACCGATCATGCCCGGGGTGCTGATCGTCGAGGCGCTGGCTCAGGCCGCCGGCGTCCTCGCGGTCGAAAGCCTCGGTCTCGCCGGCTCAGGCAAGCTGGTTTATTTCATGGCGATCGACGGCGCTAAATTTCGCACACCGGTAGAGCCTGGCGTGCTGCTCACGCTCGAGGTCGAGTTCGTCCAGAAGCGCGCGGGCGTGTGCAAGTTCTCGGGGCGCGCGAAGATCGGCGACAAACTTGCTGCCCAAGCCAATTTCACCGCAATGATCGCCGACCCGCCCACCGACTGACAATCAGCGCCGACTGATCCGCCATCCATCAACGGTCGCCTCGACCCCGAACAACGCCCCCAGCATCGGCCGCATCCGGTCAGGCGGTCCGTCGCCCGCAACCGTGCCGTCGCGCAGAAGGATCAGCCGATCGAACGCGTTGATCTGAGAAAGATCGTGGAGCGCGATGATCACCGCCGCGCCGCCTTGCGCCGCCGATCGCAGCAACTCGAGCGTCCGCAGCGTCCAATAGGGATCGAGATTGGCGAGCGGCTCGTCGAGCAACAGCAGTCGCGACGCGGCGACCATCGCCCGCGCCAGCAGCGCCCGCGAGCGCTCGCCGGTGGATAGCGTCCCGATCGCCCGATCGCGCACCGCGCCGAGGGCAAACTCGGAGATCATCCGCTCAACTTGCCCTCTATCGCCTCCGGGCAACCCCAAGGCGATGATGTCGCAAACACTGATCGGCCACGCCACCTCGCGCGATGCCGGAAGCAAGGCGAGGAGCGCGCGACGTCGCGCTTCCGGCGCCCGGTCGACCTCCTCGCCGTCGATCCGCACTGTCCCGCCAGCCTGCGGCACTCGGGCCAACGCACGTAGCAGGCTCGTCTTGCCACTTCCGTTGGCACCGACCAGTGCGATCAGTTCGCCGCCCGAGCAACTCAGGTCGAGCGATTTGAGGCGGGGGACGAGCGAAACACCGATTGCCTCGAGCAGCGGCGTCACAGGCCAAGCCCCCGCCGGCGATGGCTGATCAGCCACAGGAACAGCGGCGTCCCGACCAGCGCGGTGATCACTCCGACCGGGATCGATCGCTCGATCGTGCGCGTGGCGAGATCGGCGAGAAGCAGCAGCAGCGCCCCGATGAACGCCGCAGGCAGCATCGCCCTCCCGGGGTGTCCGCGCGTCAGTCGCCGCGCGAAATAGGGAGCGATCAATCCGACGAAGCCGACCGCACCGCATACGGACACGCAAGCCCCGATCGCGATCGCGCTTAGCCCGACGACCGAGCGCCCGACCCGCTGAGGCAAATGGCCCAGCGATGCCGCGACGTCCTCGCCAAGCGACAGCAGGTCGAGGACGCGGGCGTGACGTGCCAGCAGCAGCCCGGCGATTAGCGCGGGGATCAGCGCCGCGGCTGCTTGGCCGATACTGCGGTCGGTGAAACTGCCCATCAGCCAGTCAAACGCGTCATAGAAGGCGAAAGGAGAGGGGGCGAGCGCGAGCACGAGGCTCGTCGCCGCGCCGCACGCCAGTGATACCCCGACCCCGCCGAGCAGGAGGGTCGTCGTTTCCGCGCGTCGTCCGGCGATCGCCAGCAATGCTGTCAGCGCGGTAAGGGCGCCCACCGCCCCGCATGCCGCGAGTGCAAGTGGTTCGCTCAACCCCAGCCAGTAGCCGCCGACCACCGCGCCCAACGCCGCTCCGCTGCTGCTGCCGGTCACGTCGGGCGAGGCCAGGGGGTTGGCGAACAGCGCCTGTAGCGCCGCCCCAGTCAGCCCGAGCGTCGCACCATAACCGACGACGAGCAGTGTTCGCGGCAAGCGAAGTTCGACTAGCAACAAGGTACGCAGTGGCGGGTCGAGCGCGAGCAGGCTGGTCGGTGTCAGCAAATGCACCGCGGCGAGGAGCAGGAGCGCGATCAGAAGGAACAGCTTCATCGGATGATCCGACGAAGTCGTTCGATCTCGGCGATCATCAGTGGGCCGGCGCAGGTCCAGGGGCGGCCGTCGGTGATCACTCGGCGGGACGGGGTGCGGGTCACTAGTGGGTGGGTCAGCCAGCGCTGACCTTGGGACATCTGACCGGAACGATAATTGCTTATCAATAATAGTTTGGGAGGCGTTGCTGCGAGTATTTCCAAGCTTGCCTTGCCACCCGAAAGGGGGCGTTGGAGGAGGCCTGCGGTACGCATCCACTGGGTCCCAAGGGAGCCTAGCGACTGGCTGATTCCACCATGGCCCAGATAGATGGAATCGATGCCAATTCGTGGCGAACTCGCGCGCAATCGGTCGAGTTTCGCGATCGGCGGGTTCGCGCGCCGAAGGTCGCCGAGGGCCCCGGCCACGGCGCGGAGGTTCGCCGCGACGCCGTCGAGCGTGCCTGGTTGGGGCAAGTCAACGACGTGCATTCCCAGCGCCCGCGCGATCGACCCACTCGACCGACCGCCGCCCCCACCCATCGTCAGCACCACGTCAGGGCGAAGCGCGATTACGTCCTCGATCCGGCCGCGATTGCTCGGGACGCGCCGCGCCATCGGGGCGAGCGCGCTTTCGGCCGGGTCCTGGGCGTGGCGCGAGACGCTCGCGACCTCGCCCGGCGTTGCTAGGAGCAACAGATATTCGTCGCTGCACAGGTTCAACGAGGCGATACGGACGCTAGCGACCAACAGCGAGGCGAAGACCGCCATCGATGCTCCTTCCCGACGGCCGATAGCCGACGACATCCAGATAATGGCGATCAAACGCATTGGCGACGCGACCGAACAGCTCGACGTGCGGAGCGACCGTCCATCCCACCCGCGCCGAGGCTAACGCATAGCTGCCAAGCCGCACCGTCGCCGCCGGATACTGGTCGAAGTCGACGTCACTCCGCGCGCCGACCAGCGCGATCGAGGCGCCATACGCCAACCGCCCCGCCTCACCATCGACGCTGACCGCCCCCGACCATTTTGGTCGCCGCACTTCCTTTACCTGCGCGCCAACGACATTCGGCTGGGTCGCATCGAGATAGGCACCCTGCGTTCGCACGCGAAGGCGAGGGGAGGGCGACCATGCGGCTTCGAACTCAATCCCCTGGCGGCGGCTGTTCCCAGTCGCATTGGCCGTCCCCGAGATGAAGGTCGCGGAGTCGAACGTGTCGACAATCTTATCGCGGAGTCGCTGACGGTAGGCGGTTAAGCCCGCGCTCCACGGCCCGCCGCGCCATCTCAGCGACGCTTCGAAGCCGCGCGAGCGTTCGGGCACAAGGCTCGGGTTGCCAGCGAAACTTCCTGGGAAGAAGCCGTAAAGATCAAAGAAGGTCGGCTGGGCAATTCCCTCGCCATAGCTCGCCGCCGCCTCGACCCCGCCGCCGAGCCGCGCGAGGAGCGACGCGCGCACCGTGGTCGCATCGCGGAAGCGGTTGAACGCGTCGCGCCGGACCGCGAAATCGCCCGTCAGCGCGCGCCACTCGCCCTTCCATTCGACCGTGAGCGAGCGATGGCGGCGGCTGCGATCCTGGTCGCTTGCCCCGCCGTAAACGACGTCGCGCGCATGGAACCGCTCATCCTCCTGCTCGACCGCGCCGACGAGGTGATGGTCGATCCCGAGCCCCGTGATATGCGCGCGAAGCTCGCCGCTTGCGGTGGCCCGACGAGCGGTCGTGCGGTTGGTTTCGACGAGGTCGAGGCGATTGATGTTCGACGATCCGAGCAGGCCCAGCGATACCTTGCCCGACAGCGCGTCATCGACGTGCCCCCCCGACACCCACCCGCGCACCGCCCCGAGACGGTTGCGGCTGCTGTCGAGCGTGTCGGCGTGGGCAAAGGTTATCGGCGAAAAACCGTCAAATTGGCTGATCGCGGCCAGCGCGAAGCCCGACGCACCGACCTCGATCCCCGGCGTCGCCGTCCACGCCAACCGGCCGCGAACGCTTTCATTCTCATAGCCGTCCGGGACGCCGGTCCCGTCGAACGCATCGGTACCCCGCGACTTTTGCGCCGCGATCCCTAATGCCGCCTTGACGCCGCCCCCGACATAGCTCGCGGATGCAGCCCCGCGCGTCGTGCCAAACGATCCGCCTTCGGTCATCACGCTACCGCCTGTGCGCTCGGCCGGATCGCCCTCGACCGCGACCACCCCGCCGATCGCTTCCGATCCCCAGAGCGCCGACTGCGGCCCGCGCACTAGCTCGATACGAGAGGCGATATCGGCGTTGAGCAGCTCGAACCGCGGGACATTGCCCGCCGCCGGGTCGTTGGCGCGGATGCCGTCGATGAACAGTAAGGTGTGATTGGCCTCCGCGCCGCGAATACGAACTTCAGTGAGCGATCCTGCCGGCCCGCTGACCGAAACCGAGGTCGACGGCAGCAGCCGGAGATAGTCGCTGACGAACGGCAATCCCGATCGCTCGATCTGGAGCTGGTCGACCAACGACACACTCGCGGCACTGCGCGCCGCCGTCTCGGGAAGTCGCGACGCGGTAACGACGATGGGGAGAGTTGCCGGAGCAACGAGAAAAGGGGGGCTATCGATCAAGACAGTAACCTTTCGTGACCTGTCGTCACGAAAGGGACGCGCACCATTGCCCGGCCCTCCGCCCACGGCTGGACCCGGCCGGGGGAAGCGAACGACGGACCCGGGCCAGTATCTGACTTGGCGACACCCTTCGGGGATCACTTACAGTTGCGGGCACAGTGCCGGATGTTCGCCGGCTTCCTCTTCGCCGATGGCTTTCGCGCACCGGAACCCAAGTCCGTGGCGGGCTCTGCTGCGCTGCACAAGGCTTGTCAATCACCGCACCCTCGGCTACGCGCGCCGGCTTGAACCGGCTGGTCGGTAACCAGCCACCTCACAAGGAATTTGCCATGAAGAGCGGGACTCACCCTGACTATCACTTCATCACTGTCAAGTTGACCGACGGATCGAGCTACCAGACGCGTTCGACCTGGGGCAAGGAGGGCGACACGCTCGCGCTTGACATCGACCCCAGCGCCCACCCGGCGTGGACCGGCGGCAATTCGCGCCTGCTCGATACCGGCGGCCAAGTCGCGCGCTTCAACAAGCGCTTTGGCGGGCTTACCCTCGGCAAGAAGTGACTGGGTCGCAGGCCTCGCGCCTGCGGACCGCGCCCACGCCCATTACCTCGGCTCCGCGACTGGAGACCGAGAGATTGATGCTGCGCGGCTTCACCCGTGACGATCTCGATGCGCACGCCGCCAAGCTGGCCGACCGCGAAGTGGTGCGCCACCTCGGCGGCCATGCGTTCAACCGCGAGGACAGCTGGCGGCGGCTGACGATGGCGGCGGGGCAGTGGCCGCTGCTCGGAATGGGCTATTGGGCGGTCGAGCTGAAGACGTCGGGCCGGATGGTCGGCGAGGTCGGCTTCGCCGATTTCGAGCGCGGCATGACCCCCGACATCAGTGGCGTTCCGGAAATGGGCTGGGTGTTCGAAAGCGGTGTTCATGGCCAGGGCATCGCCGGCGAGGCGTGCCGTGCGGCGCTCGAATGGATCGACGAAATTTATGCTCCTCCCGAAATCCCGGCGATCATCGCAATCGAGAATGCCAAGTCGATGCGGCTCGCCGAACGCCTCGGCTTCGTCCGCGAGCCCGACGCGATCTACCGCGAGGAGCATATCGCGCTGTTCCGACGGACTCGAAGTTAGAAAGCTGCAATCCCGGTGATCGCGCGGCCCATGATCAGCGCATGGACGTCGTGTGTGCCTTCATAGGTGTTGACCGTCTCGAGGTTCGCGGAATGGCGGATCACCTGATATTCGGCGCTGATACCGTTGCCCCCGTGCATGTCGCGGGCGATCCGAGCGATGTCGAGCGCCTTACCGCAGTTGTTGCGCTTGATCAGGCTAATCGCCTCGGGGACGAGCGTGCCTTCCTCGAGCCGCCGGCCAACCCGAAGAGCGGCCTGGAGCCCGAGCGTGATCTCGGTGATCATGTTGGCAAGCTTGAACTGGACCAGCTGCGTCGCGGCGAGCGGGCGGCCGAACTGCTTGCGATCGAGCGTGTACTGGCGGGCGGCGGCGTAGCATGCTTCCGCTGCTCCCATCACGCCCCAGCCGATACCGTAGCGGGCGCGGTTGAGGCAGCCGAACGGGCCCTTCAATCCTTCGACATTGGGGAGGAGGGCGTCTTCGCCGACCTCGACCTCGTCCATCACGATTTCGCCAGTGATCGACGCGCG
>JANMWM010000185.1:0-3915 GCA_031394005.1 Sphingomonas sp. | reverse complement strand
AAGAAAATCCTGATCAAATCGCTCGAGGATCAACGGTAGCTCGCTTGCACGGCGCACGACGCCAACGAGTGAAGTTTGCCCTTCGTCCAGCCGGCAACATTCATAATACACGAATAGCCAGGGCCGCCATTCGTCGCCATTGCGAAATTGGACGGTAGTGAGGATGCCCGAGGATCACGCCGTCGGCCCAATAGAGTCGACGGCGGTCAAAGCCGGCCAATCCAGCTGCTTTGGAACAAATGACTGACGATTGACTGGACGACGGCGTGGGTTAGCGGGGGCGATCAACAACACTGGAGGTCTTCGAGGCTTGATCGCAGCGACTGGAAGATGCAGATTAAATCTGCATTCTGTAGCGCAAAGCCGATGTGGATGCCGAATTATCCGGCCGGCTTGTTCCACAATCCGTCGAACGATTAACGCGGTATTCCGTTTTCTGCTTTGGACATGACCCGGCCCTTTTCTGCGAGCCCGCTGGAAGGACAGCTTTGGACCCTTGACACGGGTGGTGCTGGAACGATGGGCATATGAATAACTTCAGGGTTTTTGCACTGACCGCAGAAAGCGGGCTGTGTTGCTCGCCGGGCCAGCGGTGCGCCTAGCCGGGCGATGAAACGGAAGAACCGCGCGCCTTGAGTTCGACCGGCAGAAGTCCGCTGCTCGAGATGCCCCATTCGACCGCCTCTGTAAGCCCCTTCGACAAGTGCCTCGCCGCCGCTTCGCGCGTTCTGCGCTACGGTGGTCAGCCCCGGACGGACGGAGCGCGCCGCGGAAATTTAGTCGAAGTCGACAATCGTGATATCAGTATTAACGCGGTAGCGTGCTTGCAAGAATATGCGGATCTCCTCGATGGCGGCCAGTCACTCGAGGCGAACACCGCGTCGAACTCGAAGCCTGACGCGAGCAGTTAGCCCGCTGCCTGCGCGCCAGCCTCCTCGCTCGTAAGCGCAGCGAACGGCAACGCCTGATTGACGTTGATCCCCGCCGCCTCATGACCCCGGCGATAGCCGAGTAGGCGGATAAGTAGTCCAGGATGAGCTGGCGTCGCGGAGCCGAGGAAGGCGATCCTGCGCCGCCTTACCGTAAGAAGGTGCTTGGTCTCGGCAAACCCGTCATCTTCGTTTTCCGACCCGTTCGTCGTCCCGATACCGCCCTCCTGCGGGGCTTCCCCAGCGGATGAAGTGCGTCGCCTGCTCGATCAATTTCCTGAGGCGGGGGCGGTAAAGAAGATAATCGCCGTAGCAGTGCAGGATAATGCTGTCAGCCTTTTGGCTGTCTCCATAATCCTCGCGCCAATCCGACGAGAACTACTGGATCGAGATAAGCAGATCATAGCCGCGGACGGCGCAGCTCCGAACCATGCTGCCCGGCATCGGCAAATAGAATGGGTTGTCAGCAAGTCTTCGAGGGACAAATACTCGAAGTATTGCAGCGCCAGCGTGCGCGAATGCTGGCGGCGGAGTCCCGAGCTATTCTGGTCGACCTTGTGCTGGAATCGCTCGACCGCGGCGAGGACTGGCGCGCGCGTTTTCGCGCTTACCGATGGATTGCCCGATATAGCGCGCGACTCCGTCGGTTGCGAGGCGCAGGAAAGTTTGGCGATGTTAAACAAGGTGGGACGACGCTGACCCATGGATCGACCGAGTGAATATTGTTGCAAACGGGCCACATGCAGCCCGCTTCGCCAAGCTTAGAGGGGGTGCATACGTATGTATAGCGACGGCGACGCTTGCGTAACGCAGACATCAAGCATCTTTACTGACGGGGTCAGGCTGACACAGCCGGCTGGAGGGGTCTTACAATAATGAAAAACTTTTCAACTTCGCTGCACTCGACCACAGCTATTGGTCTGGCACTCGTTCTTTCCAGCCCGGCCGCGGCACAAACCCGCCCGCCAGCGACGTTGCCGGCACCGCCTTCAGCCGCTGTAGATGACAAGGACGCCATCGTTGTCACCGGCTTCCGCGCAGCACTGCGCAGTGCAACCGCTCGTAAGAAAAAGGCCGAGACGGTCGTCGAATCCGTGAGCAGCGAAGACATCGGCAAGCTTCCTGACAACAGCATCGGCGAGTCGATCGCCCGCCTTCCCGGCCTGGCCTCTCAACGTAGCGCTGGACGCGCCAACATTATCTCGATTCGCGGCTTTGGCCCGGACTTCTCGACGACCACGCTCAATGGCCGTCAGCAGACGACGTCGAATGATAGTCGTGCGGTCGAATTCGACCAATTTCCATCAGAAATTCTCGCGGGCGTCGATGTGTACAAGACGACTGAGGCCGATCATACGGCCGGCGGCTTGGTCGGAAGCATCGACCTGCGTACGTTGCGCCCGCTCGAAGTCGGTCATAGGATTCTCGCCGTCGGTGGGCGCGCAGCCTATGTCGACCAGAAGTTGCAGCCCAATAGTAAGGACAAGGGCTTCCGCGTTTTTGGTTCGTATGTCGACCAGTTCGCCGACGGAAGGGTCGGCGTCGCGCTATCTGGAGCCTATACGTCCGATCCCTATCAGACCAGGGACTGGAACGCTTGGAGCTATAGCAACAATTATGACACTGGCGGTCCCAAAGCCTATGGATTGGACGGCATAAAAACATGGTTTGAATCCGACCAGCTCAAGCGCTTGGGTCTTAACGGCACAATCGAGGCCAAGCTTAGCGATAATTTGACCATGAGTGTCGACGCCTTCTATTCGAAGTTTAAAGATTATGTCGATAAGCGCGGCTTTGAAATGCCGTTCAATTTCGGGGCCGGCCGCGCCCAGTTTGTAAGCACTACCTTCACGCCCGAAGGAGATTTTCTCCTTGCTACATCGGGCACCGTTCGTGGCACTCCGGTGATCGAAAATTACGCAATCGACCGCGACACGAAGCAGCTCTCGCTCGGCGGGAACCTGATCTGGGATGGCCATAATGGCTGGAAAGGGTTGGCTGACGTTAGCTATTCACGTACGAAGCGTCGGGACCACAACCTCGAGACCACCGCCGGCCTTGGCCGCGCGCTGCCCAATGCGACGGCGACCGTGTCTTACAACTTCACTAATCATGGCCCGGAATTCACTTCGGATTACAACGCTGCCAGTTCGGCGCTGGTTTTGACCGACGTCGAAGGCTGGAGCTCGTCGCCGATCCAGGCGGGTTACGACAAAGTCCGCAAGAGCCACGACGACTTGACTGAACTGCGCGGCGAGATCGAACGTGAAATTGGAAGTGGATTCATTAAGTCTATCAAACTTGGTGCGGACTATACCGACCGCAAGAAGACGGTGAGCCAGGACGAAGCCTTTCTGTCACCTCCAAACGGAGCAGTGACTGCGGCCATTCCGGCGAACCTTCTTTTGACGCCGTTCACACTCGATCGTGGATTTGGGCCGATCCTGAGCTATGATCCGCGCGCAATTGTGGCGGCCGGCGTGCTCCAATTCATCGCCAACCCCTATGGCGCTAGTCAGGGCTACAACCTGAGCGAGAAAGTGTTTACGCCTTACGCAATGGCGCCGATCGATGCCGATCTTGGCGGGGTGCACCTCACCGGCAATATCGGAGTCCAAGGGATCCACACTGCGGTAAAGTCGGTCGGCTTTTCGAAACCGACAATCACCGACAGTTATTGGATGGTCCTGCCTAGCCTGAACCTCAACTTCCGCTTCCCGAATGATGTAGTCGTCCGATTTGCTGCGTCGAAGCAGATGATGCGGCCAAGGCTTGATGCGCTTAATAATAACGTCGGTTTCGGTGTCGATAGGACGCTCAACCCGCCAATTTATTCCGGTGGCGGAGGCAATGCTCGGCTTCGGCCATACGAGGCCAAGGCCGTTGATCTAAACATTGAGAAATATTTCGGGACCAAGGGTTATATTGCTCTCCAAACCTTCTATAAACACATCGATACTTACGTTGACGGCGGCGCGAATACGAA